>CAMLEM010000329.1 GCA_946479005.1 uncultured Chitinophagaceae bacterium
GGATCGAGCTACTGATCCATAAACTCCATTACACGGATCTTACCGAGGATTTTCGCCAGTGGAGCATATCCGGCCATCACGACCTGATGCTGGGTGCAATGCTCGCGTGCAAATTCCAGTACCCGGAGGTTTCCACTACGCCCGTTCTCCAGGAAATCGAAAAAGTGCGAAGGAATATCTGGCTGGAGCTGAACAATTATCTCACACCCCTGGAGCAGATCAATATTGTCACCAGTATCCTTTACAGTTATTATGGTTTGAAGGGTACGGAAACCAATTACAAGGAACCCCAGGAATTCCTGCTTCACAAAACACTTGAAGCCAAACGCGGCAACCAGGTAAGCAACGGGATCCTTTACCTGATCCTTTGCGAGTTGCTGGATATCCCGGTGCGTGCCATCCAGATTCCCAGGCAATTCATCATTGCTTATTTCAAGCCGGGCTATTCGGATGAAAATCTTCCCAACCCCGTGAATAAGATCGAATTTTTCATCGATCCCACCTCGGGACAGGTGTTCACCCATCACGATGTTGAGAATTATTTCAAAAGGATCGCTGTGCCACCCGTGGGCGCTTATTTCAAACCCCAGAAGAACAAACAGGTGGTACGGATCTTACTGGAAGAGTATGCCAAATCTTTCGATTCGGAAAAAGATGCCACCAAGAGAGAAGAATTGCTGGCCCTGGCAAAAATGCTGGAATGAGTTTTCTCATCAGAAAAGCGTTTGCACTCCATATGCGTTTTTCGCTTCCAGGTCAAGCAGGTATTTTTTTCGATGAAGTCCTCCCGAATAACCCACAAGATTATTATTGGAGCCCACCACGCGATGGCAGGGCACGATGATGCAAACATTGTTCTTTCCATTGGCAGATGCCACCGCCCGCGTGGCCTTGATATCCCCGATCCTTTTGGCCAACTCGAGATAGCTGATCGTTCTTCCGTAAGGGATGCGCACCAGTTCGCTCCACACTTCCTGCTGGAAAGCCGTTCCCTGCTGGTGAACCGGCAGCTCAAATATTCTTCTTTCTCCCTGGAAATACTGGATGAGCTGCTCGATGCACTGGATGATAAGAGGCGGAAGGTGCTTCTTATTCCCTCCCGGCTTCTGCGAAACATCGTGAAAAACCACTTCCGATATGAGATGCTCCGTTCCTGTGATCCGCAACTGCCCCACAGGTGAATGATAATATGTGGTAAAGCTTTCAGCCATCGGAGGATCAGCCAACCCTGCAGCCGTTGGGAAGCTTTCGTTCGGGTTTGAGGAGTATGACGTCGTTATTTTCATTATATAGTCCCAATACCAGGCATTGACTTACAAAACCCGCGATCTTCTTTGGAGCGAAATTCACCACGGCGATCACCTGTTCACCTATCAAATCATCCGGGGCATAAAAGACCGTGATCTGTGCCGAAGAATGAAGGATGCCGATGGATTCACCAAAATCGATCTCCAGTTTGTACGCGGGCTTCCGGGCTTCGGGAAATACACGTGCATCAAGGACCGTTCCGACCCTCATTTCCACTTTCCCGAAATCTTCCCAGCTTAACATCGTTGCTTAAATTAATTCCTCCGAAGTAAACGCAAACGGCAGGAGCATCCCCGCTGATTTGATCACATACACCCTGCCCTCCTGCCCGCTCAGGATGAGCCGGATGGGCCTGGAGGTGCGTGATTCATATTCAAGCAATGCCTGCCTGCACATACCGCAGGGTGAAATGGGGTGATCGCTCTTCACTTCATCACTGTTATAGCTTATCGCGATCGATTCAATGGGGATATTGGGTTGCAGGGTGGCCACCGAGCCGAGCAAAACCCTTTCCGCGCAGATGCCCACGGGATAGGAAGCATTCTCCTGGTTGGTTCCCGCCACGATCTCCCCATTGGCCATCATCGCCACGGCACCTACAAAAAATTTCGAATACGGCGCATATGCCTGTGAGGTTACCTCACGGGCTTCGTTGAGCAGCCAGGCATCGCGTTCGTTCAATTCTGAGCTGTCGCTGTAAACCTCGTAGGTGAATTCGTATTTGCTTTCCTTCATAGAAGAATGCCCCTGAAAATTCAAGGGCATTTAAAGTTAGCTTATTTTACAATGTTGAACAATCGCTTCCATCGGGGGCCGTTCTCCCAGCTGAACCAGATCAGCCAGGCCTTCCCCACGATCCTGTCTTCCGGAACGAAGCCCCAGAAGCGGGAGTCCTGCGAACCGTGGCGGTTGTCTCCCATCATCCAGAAATAATCCATTTTAAAAGTGTAGGAGCCGGCCTCTTTTCCATTGAGATAAAATTTTCCATCCCGGCTGGTGAAATCATTCTTCTCGTAAACACGAATGGCCCGCTCATAGAGTTTGTATGTGGAGTCCGTCAACTTTACGGAAGCTCCTTTCTTCGGGATCCAAACCGGGCCATAATTATCCTTCGTCCAGGGAAAATACCTTGCATCCTGCGGGTACACATCTCCGGAAGTGGTGCGATTGTCGAGATCATTCACTTCCGCAGCCTTGAAAACTTCGTTTTCAGCAACCAGGGGACTGGCCAGGAATGGTTGCCTGCTGAATTTTTCCACCTGGTCGTAGGGCAAATTGATAATTATTGAACCATCCTGCATCATACCGTACTCGGTGGTGTTGAACTCCTCTTTCATATAATCATCATTCAGCGGGGTCTTCGACCGGAAGGTATAAGTGTATTGTGCTTTTGGAGGAGGCGGCGGCATTTTTCCATTCACGTAAACCTGCCCGGCCCGCACTTCGATCATATCCCCCGCGGCAGCCACACAGCGTTTGATGTAATTGTCGGTTTTATCCACCGGGTGAATGGCCAGGGGATAGTTACCCGGATCCGACAGGACGATCTTCCTGCCTGCATCCGGATTCCCTCTTCCAAAACGCCGGATGACATCATAATAAGGATCCTTTGACTGGTACTCCGGAAGGTTGATCACCGTGTCTCCTGCAGGAAAATTAAACACCACCACGTCGCCGGCCTTCGGCATCGAAGAAAACCATCGTGTGTAAGGAAGACTGATCGCTTCGCTGTAGGATTTGCGGCTGGAGCCGGGTAGATAATTATGTACAAAAGGAACGGACAGAGGTGTATTGGGTATCCTCGGTCCATAGCTCAGTTTGCTCACGAAAAGAAAATCACGCACCAGCAATGTCTTTTCCATTGAACCGGATGGAATGGTATAGGCTTCAAAAATGAAAGTGCGGATCAGTGTGGCGGCAACGATGGCAAAAACAGCCGCATCCACCCATTCCCGCCAGGCG
>CAMLEM010000330.1 GCA_946479005.1 uncultured Chitinophagaceae bacterium
ATGGCAGGGTTTCCCCGAATTCAACAATATGAGGATCATCCAGGCCCTGAGAATGTCGGCTCATAAATTCACAACACCCGATGACCGCGTTGGATATGGTATCCCGGATATGAAAAAAGCATTTTCTGCACTGCTCGCGGAATTTGCCACCTCGGCCGTGACGGCCAATGGGTGCAGGATCGATCTCAGCTTTACCAGCAAGGATGTCAGTGGAATGCGCTATGAGATCGAAGTGGCCGCTCCCTCACAGGGCTATGTCAAGGTGGCTGATCTCAATCCCATTCCGGGGCAGATCCTTGCAATACACAATTACCAGCTTTCACACGATCTGAACTCCGGTTCTGCGGGGCAGGTAGCGATCCGGGTGAAGCAGATCATTGACACTGCGGCTGCCTCATTCTCCTTCGTTTACATCGATACCGCATATCTCAATATTAGTTCGCCGTGTATCGTGACCGGTATTCCCCCGGTGGATCCCAACCGTGTGGCTGTGATCCTTGCGCCAAATCCTGTTAACGAGAATACAGCAAACCTCATCATTGAATCGCCCTTTGCAATAACGAAAATGCCAGTGCTGATCTTCGACGAGAAAGGCAGTCTTGTGGCCAGGCAGGAAGAATCAAAAGCCACAGGAAAAAAGATCATCCCCCTATCCATTGAGAAATTAAGCGCCGGTAAATATTATGTACGAGTGTTGAATGGAGATCAGCCCATCGGGACGGCCGAACTTATACGGCTCTGACCTTTTGTAGGAGGCTGGCAAACATTGTATCGGCTTTATCATTATAACCACGGATCGTTTCCTGCCGGAGCAGTTCCAGTTTCGCATTCCTGGTCAGATCATCAACGACCCCTTCGTTCTCCCCGTAAAAAACAGAACAGGTGATGTACAGGAGATATCCTCCCGGTTTGACAGCTTGAACAATATTTCCTGCAATGGTTGTTTGTAGCTGGCGGAACTCTTTCACGGAATCTTCCTTAAAAAAATAAAGTTGCTCCGGGGTCCTGCTCCAGGTCCCGGAACCGGTACAGGGAACATCGGCAACTACGAGGTCGAATGCCTCCGGGGAAACGTTTCCAGGATTCCTCAGATCCAGCTGCTTCACCTCGAAATTCGTAAGACCGGCTGTACGGAAACGTTTCCCGAGGTTTGCCAGGATCGAGGATCGAATATCAGACACCAGGAGAGAAACATTTCCCAGTTTATCCTTTATCAAGAAAGACTTACCCCCGCTGGCCGCACAGCAATCCCAAACCTTACCGCTTTTTTCAAATTGAGGAATGAAATTCCAGGTTTCCTGCGAGCTGAGGTCCTGTACAACCACCTCCCGGTCCAATATTAAATGATCCTGTAAGCGCACAGAATTCGGGAACGCTACCGAACGGGGTTCGATAAAGCGATACTCAATGCCAGTGCTCTTAAGATCGGATAGCACCTTTTCTTTTAAACCCGGTCTAATCCTGACAAAAAGATCAGGCTGCACGAACATAGATCTGAAAAACTCCATGGGTTCAATGCCCCTGCTTAAAGCAAGGGATGGAAAGATCTCATTAAGATGTACATTGAAACCCTGCGATGCGAGAAAAGAGAATTTGCTTTCAACATCGAGGTTTATGGCATCGTTCCAGTGGGGCCTGATCTCAGACAACACTTCATTGGTTGTTGAAGAACATAGAAAAAGCCCTGCCAGGATCCTTTCCGGTATGGAAATTTCCCTGCCCGTCTTACCCAACCTGAAAAAACAATAACAAAGATGAGATATCCATTTCCTGTCGCGGGAGCCATACTTCCTGCTGGAAGAAAAAAAATCCTTTGCAAATATTGAAAATGGCTCCTCTCCCCTGTATGCTGTAAGTAACGCGACAGCAGTGTTCAGGTATGAATGAAATTTACTGATAGGAATGGATCAGTTTGAGATTATACCCAGGCGCCGGGAGTACAACTGCCATAGCGTGCTGGCGTGGCCGGTTAAATGCGTTATACTGCTGGCCGGTGATCGTGGTCAATCGCTCGGCGCCGATCACAAAATCATGCTCCTCCCTGGTGAGGTCATTGTTAGCCCTGGAACTAATGGAAAACACTAAGAGGCCTTCGTCGCCCATTTTGATCGCCGGTTTCTTATCATTATAAGTATACACCGCATCGTCCATCAGTTCATAACCGCCCAGGCCATCGGGTCCAAATGTCTTTTCTGAAATGGGATTGCCGGTGGCATCATACACAAATGTTCTCTTCGACATTTTTTCCATTGTTCCGAAAAGGTCGGCGAACTGTTCGATCTCTGTGCAAAAACCAAAGCTATTATAGGTCAAGACCGTACTGTCTTTCGCATCCAGGAAAGTGGTGTATATGGAATCAATGTAATAAGCGATCCTGTCTCCGTCGTAACTCGGGAAGTAAACGATGGAATCGATACCCGGCGTCGCCGTTTTTGAAACCAAACGGGTAATCTTGCCATCTGCGGACCTCGTAATCGTGTAAGAAATATTTGTGGCTATCCCGTTGATCTTTCCGGCACTCTGGTAAGCGATCAAATGTTTATTGACATCATACTGGTACGTAATGACATTCGTATCATTTGTTTCCTGGGTGATCTGGACGGTCTTTACCAGCAGGTCGCCATCAGCATCCTGGTTCAGGCCCCAGTCAATTTCTTTCTGGCAGGAAACGAGGAAAAGGCTGACTAGAGCGGTAAAAACGTATTTATTCATTAAAGGAGGTTTCAAACGCAATATACGAAGGTTGTTGATCTCCGGTCAGCCCGAAAAAACTACCCAAATATGTGGTTGGTTGGGCGTCGGCTTGTGTTCAAATTTGAAAATCAATTTATTCCATCTAAAAATTCCCCGCGCATGCAAAAAATTATACTCCCGCTGGTGATCAGCCTGCCATTATCCCTGGCAGTTTCTTATGCTGTTAGGGCACAAACCGTAACTCCGGGTGTGTTGAATACTTCGGGGGGAACCCACTCATTTGGGTATACCAACATCGACTGGAGCATAGGGGAAATGCCGCTGGTAAATACGGGCGGCACCCAGGTTGTTGTCGTTACAAATGGATTCCTGCAACCATTTACTGAAAAGCCAGCCGATGCCAATAACAGTAGTGTTTTCACTCCCGATGAAATTCGAATATTCCCGAATCCTACTACCAGTTATGTTGAAATAAATTTCCTGACCCGGCAAAAAGGCAATATGAGTTTCAGGCTATATAATGCCATGGGCCAATTGCTACTTGAAAAGAGCTTCTATAGTCATGGACTGGGTC
>CAMLEM010000331.1 GCA_946479005.1 uncultured Chitinophagaceae bacterium
GGAACACAGGCGCCACCACCCAAAATATCAATGTGAGCCAGGCCGGGAAATACTGGGTGAGAGCGACCACACCGTGCGGAACCACCACCAGTGATACGCTCACCATTGGCGTTTCAGGAACCAGCGCTTACCCGGCAGTTACTAGGGAAGATACCGTTTGCATCGGCGAACGGGCACATCTCTATGCCAGTGGCAATGCACACTGGTATGATGCGCCCTCCGGCGGCAATCTTGTTTTTATTGGAAATAATTATGAGACCGGCACCCTGATGGCAAGCACCACTTATTATGTGGCTGACCAGCCTTCCGTACTGGCTGGAAGACTCGGACCCGCTGCCACCTCGTTCAGCGGCAGCGGCAACTATACCGGCTCGAGGTCGGAGTACCTTGTTTTCAATGCTTTCCTTCCCTTCAAATTGAAATCGGTGAAAGTGGATGCTTCCACAGCGGGTATCCGTACCATCCAGCTCAGGAATCAATATGGAAAGGTGATTCAGCAGAAAAACATTAACCTGGCCGTAGGCCAGCAGACCATTGTGCTTGACTTCTTTGTACCATCCGGACTGAATCACCAGTTGGGTCTTTCCTCTTCCAGTCCTGCAGCTGCCCTTTACAGGAGCACTACCACATCAAACAATATCGGGTTTCCTTTCGCCCTGAGATCCGTGGGTAATATCGTTGGTTCCTCTTCCGGCGACGTGAGCTATCCATATTATTACGACTGGGATGTGGAAGTTACCTCGGTTGCCTGTAACATTGGGTTAAGAAAGGCTGTGACCGCTCACGCCAAGCCCCAGCCGATGGTAATGCTTTCCGGTTTGCAGCCGGTATATGATCATCACGCGTCTGTGGTTCAGCTGACCGGTGTTCCTGCCGGAGGAATTTTTTCCGGCAACGGGGTGATCGGGGATAAGTTCTATCCACTTATTGCCGGTCTTGGCTCCCATATCATAACCTACACTGTAGATAACGGCACCTGTGTAAGTGAAGATGCGGAACAGACGATGGTGCTAATGAATGAGAACCTGCTCCAGGATGGATATTCGGTCCAGCTATTCAATCACCCGGGTCCTCAACCGGTATTATGGGTGGTTACCAGGGACAATGCCGATCTCGAGATCTCCTTACTAAGCAATAGCGGCCAGTTGATAAAAACCTGGCAGAAAGCTGTAAACACGGGTACGAATTTCATTACCTTGGATGTGTCAATGTATCCCAAATCCGTGTATATGCTACAGGTGAAACATAGCGGTACAGGGGCGGTGAAGGCATTGAAGCTTCTGAATTAAGATCACAGCTAAACCCTGTTCTTATGAAAGGGATCTTTTCCCTAATCCTCACTTCCGTGTTGATCAACATCTCTTGTACTGATAGTAAAAAAGATCAAAGAGTTGCGGGCATCGAATTGAAGAGAGGCCCGGTCATCTCCTGCGGCCCGGCAGACAAAGAATTCGGCAGCCTGGATTTTGCACTTGGCTGTGGTGGTGTAAAAGACGAATTTAATTTTGGCGTAAAACTATTACACTCATTTGAATACGATGAAGCGGAAAAAGCCTTCGCAGCTGTGATCGATAAAGATGCAAATTGCGCAATGGCATATTGGGGCGTTGCGATGGCAAATTTTCACTCACTCTGGGCCCCTCCTACCCCGGATGAACTGGTGAAAGGTGAAACGGCCATTGAGATCGCAAGATCCTTAAACCCCGGAGAAAAAGAGCTGGAATATATCAATGCACTTGGTGCCTTTTATAAGGACTGGGAGAAGCGGGATCACAGGTCCCGTTGCCTTGCTTATGAAACAGAAATGGAACGGATCGTCCGGAAATACCCGAACGATAGGGAAGCTTTCATTTTTTATGCACTTGCCCTGGTGACCGCTGCCGACCCTGCCGATAAAACTTATGCGAAACAAAAAAAAGCAGGAAGGATCCTGGAGGATCTCTACCCCGGGCAGACCGATCACCCCGGTGTCGTTCACTATATCATACACGCCTACGATTCCCCGGAACTTGCTGAGTTTGGGCTTGACGCTGCCCGGAAATATGCTTCCGTCGCACCTTCCTCCGCTCACGCCCTGCATATGCCTTCTCATATTTTCACACGCCTCGGTTTATGGGATGAATGTATCCGCTCCAACCAGGCTTCTGTAAGTTCTGCAAAATGTTACGCGGAAGCGATCGGGCTGAAGGGTCATTGGGACGAAGAATTGCACGGCCTTGACTATCTCACTTACGCTTACCTCCAACAGGGCAATAAAGATTCCGCAACAAAAATTTTGGAATACCTGAACACGATCAAACAGGTGGAACCTTTGAACTTCAAGGTTTCCTATGCATACGCAGCCATTCCTTCCAGGATCGTGCTTGAAAACAGGATGTGGCGGGAGGCGGCCAGCCTGGAAGCGGGCCCTGCCGGGTTTCCCTGGAAGGATCACCCCTGGCAATATTCGATCGTCCATTTTACGAGGTTACTGGGATCCGTTCACACGGGTGAGCTTGCAGCAGCACGGAAAGAGCTGCAGCATTTACGTCAGAACCATCAAACGCTGTTGGATCTGAAAGACGCTTACAAAGCCAACCAGGTGGACATACAGGCCAGGACCGGGGAAGCCTGGATCCTTTTAAAAGAAGGGAAGAAAGATGAAGCGCTGGCCCTGATGCAATTAGCTGCGAAGATGGAAGATGAGACCGGGAAACATCCTGTGACCCCTGGAGAGGTGTTACCTGCACGGGAGCTATTGGGAGAAATGCTGATGGAACTTGGTAAACCTGAACAGGCCCTGCTGGAATTTGAAGCCAGCCTCTCCCATCACAAAAACCGGTTGAACGGAATCTCCGGGTTGGTCAGGGCAGCCCGTCTCTCAGGCCAGAAAAACAAGGAAGAACAATACCTGCAGATCCTGGATTCCATCACCAGGAAGAAAGCCTCCTGAAAACTACTGACCTTTTGGATGGAGTTTCGGATCATACCCGTACTGAAAACAATTTCCTGCGTAGCGGTAGGCACTGATTTTGCTGCATTTCTTTTCTCATACCAACGAAATGCGAAGAGAAAATTATCTGCGGCCAGCCTGCATTCCCATCCTGATCCTCCTCTTTTCATTTACATCTTTTTCCCAACCTACTATTAGTTTCACTCCTGTCATTACAGGATTGAACCAGCCTATTGAAGTGGTTACCGCCCCGGGAGATATTAGTGGAAGGGTATTTATTGTGCTCAATCCCGGGAGAATAGTGATATGGAACGGCAGTTCCGTACTCGC
>CAMLEM010000332.1 GCA_946479005.1 uncultured Chitinophagaceae bacterium
GTGAAAGGATGAGCTGGTAATCAGGCTTGCACTTCGCCTGCCAGGAAAACGCTTCCGCAAACCACCACCAGGTCATTGGATTTCGCTTTATCACGGGCGGCCGCGATGGCGGCATTTACCTCCTTATATGCGTAGCCGGTTAGTTGAAGTTTCTCTGCTTCCGTTTTTAATTCATCCGCAGCCAAGGCCCGCGGGATCTGTGCCTGGGTAAAATAATATTGCGCCGACCGGGGCAGCAGGTCCAGGATCTTCACGATCTCCTTATCTCTTACAAACCCGATCACCATATGGAGCTCATTGTGATCCGTTATTTCGATCTGTTCCACTAACTCGCGCATCCCATCCTCATTGTGGGCAACATCTATAACCACCATCGGTGACCGTTGAATGATCTCCCAGCGCCCATGAAGACCCGTATTTTTTTTCGCGTGTTTCAAACCCTGTAACACTGATTCTTCGGGGAGCTTCCATCCCTTTCTTTTCAGTTGTTCGACTGACTCCAGTACCGTTACCAGGTTTTTCACCTGGTAAATGCCGGGCAGATCAAGCTGGTAGATTTTGTGATCGGGTTCCTGTCCCCTGGCCACTTCCACCACCAGGTTGTTTTTCAGCCAGTACCAGTTGATCGCTTTTCTTTTCTGATCGGCGAAAACCAACGGCGCCTGGTTTTTATCTGCGATCTCCTGGAAAATCCCGGAACTCTTTTCTTTCATTTCTCCCACGACAACGGGAACCTCTTCCTTGATAATGCCAGCCTTCTCATAAGCGATCTTCTCCAGGGTATCTCCCAGGAGGTTCATATGGTCCATTCCCACGTTCGTGATCACGGAAAGCTCAGGGTGAATGATATTGGTACTGTCGAGCCTTCCTCCCAGGCCGGTTTCAATGATGGCGATATCCACCGTCTCCCGGGCAAACCACTCGAACGCCATTGCTACGGTGATCTCGAAGAAACTGGGTTCGATCTTTTCGATCAATGGATTGATGCCTTCCGTGAAATTGATGACATATTCTTCGGGGATCATTTCCCCGTTGATGCGGATCCTTTCCCTGAAATCGCGGAGATGGGGAGAGGTGTAGAGGCCGGTGCGGTAACCCGCCTCCTGGAAGATGGACGCGAGCATATGACTGACGGAGCCCTTGCCATTGGTGCCTGCTATGTGTACCGATCTGAACTTCGTTTGGGGGTCACCGAGAGAGCGACAGAGTTCGATGGTGTTGTGAAGGTCAGCCTTATAGGCCGCTGCGCCGATCCGGCTGAACATAGGTAGCCGGTTGTAGAGGTAGTCGAGCGTTTCGGCGTAGTTCATCTGCGCAAAAATAGGGGGTTAGAGTACAGATGAAATAGCCGTTTCCCGCATATCTCGCAGATTTTTTCGCGGATCTCGCAGAAAGGACTCAAAAATTCCGTACCCTTTAAAAG
This sequence comes from uncultured Chitinophagaceae bacterium, assembly GCA_946479005.1. The sequence continues at coordinate 1,424 of CAMLEM010000332.1, forward strand.
TCTCCGAATTGTGATGTCTTTCTGCGGGATCTGCGTGTATTTGATCGGCGTGATCTGCGGGAAACCGCTGTTAATTCACTCTAAAATTGAACTGCACCGTCACCATCGACTCGTGGTCAGACTTATCAAACCGTATATTCTGCAGGTATTGCATGATCGCCTGCTTGTAGGCATTGCTGCTATTGGAAGAGCCCTTCGCGATGCTAACGAACTTTCCAACACCTTCAGGAGAAACATTGATGTTGGCATAAACCACCGCTTTGTCGAGATCTCCATCAAACGCGTAATGGCGGATGATCTTGCGATCTCCCCGGGTGATCTTCGGACCTGTGCCGCTTCCGCTACCCGTACCGTTTCCACCGCCCACACCATTGCCTCTTCCGCCGCCGGTTCCGTTACCGGTTCCAACACCTGACCCGTTTCCGCTACCGCCGGGACGGTCATAATTCTCAGCGGCGCCACCGCCCTTACCGGTTCCTGTGGTGGTTTGTCCCATCACCATTTTGGGAACCTTGGGAGCCGGGGTTTTCACCACGGGCTGGGTTTCTGCTTTAACCACTGATCTATTTTCATTCACTTTGGTAGCCGTAGGTTTTGCCACGTCGGGCTTGATCACTTTGGGAGCGGCCTCATCGGGATCTTCATCAATGTCTTTGGAATCATCGTTCGTGCCTGGGGGAGGAGGCACGTGATCAGCAATGCCGGCAGGGCCTGCGGCCTGTACGGGGTTGCCCCCACCGCCGCCGCCATCGGCAAGCGTTTCCGGCTCGGGAGGAAGATTGATCTCCACCTCGATCCCCATATCCTGTACGATCGGTTCAAAAACCGGAAGTTTCCACTTCAAAAGCAGGAGCAGGAGGATCATCAGTCCTACAAATCCACCGGTGATCATCGATGCCTGGGAACGGTGTTTGGCTTCAAGGGATGCAGACATTGCGTAAGCGTTGTTCATACAAATTTACATTTTGGCGGCTGGCTTTACAACCCGTTGTTCTTCACACAGGTTAATAACGAAGCAAAGCCTGTGCAACTTGCTTAATAAGACATTTATGAATTGTTAAAATGACGATATGAGAGCTTAAAACGCGGGTCCCGGTTAATTTTTTCGCAATTCCTTCACGTGGTCACCCCGGAACCGGTTTTTTTTAGCCCGGCTGGCAGCGTTTTTGAAATGTATGGCTGGAAAAAGATTTTCTAATTCAAATAAACCTTTATGAAAACGATTCGATTGAAAGCTCTTAAGGGCGTTGCAGCCATTGCCCTGATCAGTTTTACCCTGGTAGCCTGCGATAAGGATGATATCGTAGATAATAACAATGGCGACCCCGTTTATGCCACTACAGCCCAGGCGAGCGGCTCGCAAACTACTCCGCCTACATCCAGCAGCGGTACAGCCACGCTGATAGGAGAATACAATGCGAAAACAAATAACTGGGAATACCGTATCAACTGGGCCAGTCTGACAACAGCCGCAACGGCCGTACAGATCCACGGCCCGGCCGCAATAGGCACCGCGGGAGAGATGCAGGTAGCCCTTGCGATCACCACACCCGGCATCAATGGTAAGGCAGAGGGAAACATCACACTCACTGAACAGCAGGAAGCCTACCTGCTCGCCGACCAGTTGTATTTCACCATCATCAGCGCCACCAGCGTAAATGGCGAGGTGAGGGGGCAGATTATGGCCGACAGGGTCAAGTGATTTTAAGGCATTGAGCACAGCTCCGGCACAGCCTGAGCACATATTGAGCACTCTTTCCTAAGGGAACTGTGCTCAATGTGTGCTCAAGCAATGTGCAAATAGTGCTGGACAAATACATATATGCGAATTGACAC
>CAMLEM010000333.1 GCA_946479005.1 uncultured Chitinophagaceae bacterium
TGTGAACCTGCTCCGCAGCCCCATTGTAAAAGGAGATAAGAAACTGGGCATTCTCAATGCAGTTACCAGGGACCGCATTTCGGAAATGACCACTTCCTTCAACCGCCTGTTGGTTACGAAGAACCGGGAAAGTTTTTTGCCTGAGATCATCGAGGCCTTCATCAGGTTATACAAAGAGCATATGAACATCAACACGGTGATGCTGACAACAGCGGTGCCGGTGGGGGATGAGATCAAACGATCACTGGTGGAGCAGCTGAAGAAGACCACAGCAATGAAGAATATTGAGCTCGTGGCGGAAGTGGATCCCGACCTGATCGGCGGATTTGTTCTGCAGGCAGGCGACAAGCTGATCGACGCGAGCATTGCTTATGACCTGAAAGCGGTGGCGCGGCAATTCGAGAACAACGACTTCATTTATAAAATACGATAAGCAAGAACTTCAAAAAAGGATAATATGCCAGAAATTAAACCAGATGAGATTTCAGCGATACTCAGGGAGCAACTGAGCAATTTCAATGCTTCTGCCGACCTCGAAGAGATCGGGACCATTCTCCAGGTGGGTGACGGGATCGGCCGTGTTTACGGGCTCGGTAACGTACGTTACGGAGAGCTCGTGGAATTCGAGAATGGCGTTCGTGCCATCGCGCTGAACCTCGAGGAAGATAATGTGGGTGTGGTATTGATGGGAGAAAGCGGCAACATCAAGGAAGGAGCAAAGGTTCGCCGCACCGGGCAGATCGCATCCATCAAAGTGGGTGAAGGAATGGTGGGACGCGTGGTGAATACCCTCGGTGAGCCCATCGACGGAAGAGGCCCGATCGCAGGAGAGCGTTACGAGATGCCGCTGGAACGCAAAGCGCCGGGGGTGATCTTCCGTGAGCCGGTGAAGGAACCGCTTCAAACAGGTATCAAGGCCATCGATGCGATGATCCCCATCGGGAGGGGACAGCGCGAGCTGGTGATCGGTGACCGTCAAACCGGTAAAACGGCGATCTGTATCGATACCATCATCAACCAGAAAGAATTTTTCCAGGCAGGCAAGCCTGTTTACTGTATCTACGTGGCGATCGGCCAGAAAGCATCTACGATCGCGGGGGTGATGAAGACCCTGCAGGACGCCGGCGCGATGGATTATACGATCATCGTCGCGGCCTCTGCTTCGGATCCTGCTCCGCTCCAGTTCTATGCACCATTCGCCGGCGCTGCCATTGGGGAGTTCTTCCGGGATACCGGCCGCGCGGCGCTGATCATTTATGATGATCTTTCCAAGCAGGCCGTGGCTTACCGCGAGGTTTCTCTCCTGCTTCGCCGCCCCCCAGGCCGTGAAGCCTATCCCGGTGACGTGTTCTATCTCCACAGCCGTTTGCTCGAAAGGGCGGCGAAAGTGATCAGTGATGATAACGTGGCGAAGAATATGAACGACGTTCCTGACAGCATTAAGCACCTGGTGAAGGGAGGAGGATCCTTAACGGCGCTCCCGATCATCGAGACCCAGGCGGGTGACGTATCTGCGTATATTCCTACCAATGTGATCTCGATCACCGACGGCCAGATCTTCCTTGAAAGTAACCTCTTCAACAGTGGTATCCGCCCGGCGATCAACGTGGGTATTTCGGTTAGCCGTGTGGGTGGTAACGCACAGATCAAGTCGATGAAGAAAGTGGCCGGTACGCTGAAGCTCGATCAGGCTCTGTACCGCGAGCTGGAAGCATTTTCCAAATTCGGAGGCGACCTTGATGCGGCTACCAAGTCGGTGATCGACAAGGGAGCCCGTAACGTGGAGATCCTGAAGCAGCTGCAGTACACGCCCTTCCCGGTGGAAAAACAGGTGGCGATCATTTACCTCGGTACCAATGGACACCTGCAAGAAGTTCCCGTGAACAAGATCAAGGAATTTGAAGAGCATTTCCTGATGGAGATGGAAAACAAATTACCCGATGTGATGGCCGAGTTCAAAAAAGGAAATCTTCCCGAAGAAGGCCTGAAGAAGATGGTGGAACTGGCGAAAGGGATTATTCCTTCTTATAAGAAATAGGCGGGTTTTTTTTAGAAAGCAGCTTCCCACAGATTTCACGGATTTATTTCACAGATCCCACAGATTTGATACATCAAATCTGTGGGATCTTGTGTATTTAACCTGTAAGATCTGTGGGAAACAACTTTTTGTAATGGTAGTTCTACGATCCACCGGGAATATCCAAATTGATTATCAGTATCCTTAGTAATTATACTACAGTAAATACGGAAAATCTCGCGAGAAAATCCGCGAGAAGCTTGTAAGTAAAATTCCTGCGTATTATGTTTGTCGCGGAATCGCACAATCCCTACGAAAACAATTATCCGACCTACGAAAGCTTTTTACCCTTTGGGATTTCATCCTGCTTTCACTTTTCCAAGTCGGTTTCATTGCTACGGAAGGACCCGGTTCCCACAATCTGTAACCGTACCTAATTGAACCCGATGAAAACATTTCTACTTACCTTATCCTTATTCACGATCTCTGTGCTTGGTGCACAGAATAGGAATCTTCCCACGCCGACCGCTAACCTGGTAACGCTTCCCATTGGGAGTTATGTGATCGCGATGGACAATAACCTGCAAACAAATGCGGCGGGGCAGTTCAATCTCAAAACCTATGGACTCGTTGTACACCTGCTCAATAATAACGTGAAGGTGAAATGGTCGATCAAGGCCGGGAAAGCCAAAGACGGCATCGACTTACAGGGCCAGGCTGAGATCATACAGCCGACTTTTGCCGCGTCCTCCTCGCGGGGTTTCCGTGCAGGCCCATTCCTGATCTATGCGGAAGACACAACGGGTGTTGCCGACCTGGTCACCGGGTTTTATACTGCCCAGGGCCTTTCCGGGAATGATCGCCCCAAGGTTTACCGGACCACGGTGGCGATATCCAACGTGGACATACGTTTTGATATGGCAGGCTTTAAGCCAAAAGGGCTCATCCTGAATGACGGAGGCAACCAGGCAGTGCACGAAGCTTATATGGACAAGTGCGCGATCACTTCTGCAAACTATTCGATCGGCCCGGCAACGAACCTGATCACCAAATGTCACACATTCGCCAGCGAGCCCCACCACGAAGGACCCACCAACGAGGTGGTGAACGCTGTAAGGCGTTTCGTCGAGTACGGGGGTAATTTTCTGGCACAGTGTGCAGCCGTTGAAACTTTTGAAAATCACCCCTTAGGTCATTTCCACTCAACGAATGGAATTACCAAAACAAATATCAATGTCGCAG
>CAMLEM010000334.1 GCA_946479005.1 uncultured Chitinophagaceae bacterium
GGACGCGCATACGGCGGCGCGTAATCAATCCCCGGGTTAAAACCCGGGGCTACAAACGAAGCGTCCCTACGGGACGCGGATACAAACGGTTTTGTTTGACTAGTTGATTCTAACTCCGACTTTTAAAGTCGAAATTCTCCATTGGATATAGAATGTTTTGGAGGTGTATTACGAATTTGAGGAAAATCCGGGGTTGGTTGATGTCAGTAATTAACCTTCTCTTTATTTTAGGTTAATAACATTCCACAAATACCACCCCCCAATTAGAACCAAAGAAGGCGAGGTATTCCAATATTAGGTGTATATTGATCTTGATCCCGAAAATTATTGGTTCAAAAGGTAGTGACAATGCTTCAGGTTTTTTGACTGCAGGACTTGACCTTTTTTAAAGGAAATAAATGTATCCAAAAAAACCCGCAGCCCGAAAACGATTAACGTTTTCGATCTGCGGGTTCTCAAAAATCCTAAATCCCAATTCCCAATTCCTCAAAATCCCTTTTTCTCGGACTCCGGCAACTTCCCCTTAATATATTCAATCACCTCCTTCAATTTCTCATCTGAAGGATTATTGACGGAATCTTTCTGCTTGCTGGCAAGAAGTCCTTTCAGTATCATTCCATTAATGTAAGGATCAGTTTGTGCACGGAATCCCTCGGGAATGGATTCACGAAGATCAACTATGGCGTCCACGCCTCTTTTTATGATATCGGTATTCTTTACATTAGCGAGATAGGTGGAAAGCACATTGGCAAATTGGAATTTGCCCTCGCTCAGCGGCATTTTCTCAAAGCCTCCAATGATCTTGTCAGCCATTGATTCATCACCACTCTTTACGATCTCCGTCATCACCACCTGGTTCAGGAGGCCGCGGGTTTCGGTGTTCGCGAGATCCTTCGCGATTTCAATGGCGGCTGCCTTATCTACCTTGCCCAGGGCGGTGAGGGCCTGGCCTGCCACTGTGTAAGAGGAATCTTTTGTCGCGGCCTTAAACAGATCGGCATATTCTTTCTTGCGCAGGTCGCCGAGCTTCCCGATCGCCGCGGCTTTCACCAGGCGGTTCCTGTCGTTCTTAGAAAGATCCAACAGGATGGGCTCAGCCATCTTGCGTACATTCTCCTTACCCAGGTTGAGCCCCCCAATGGCCACACTGCGGATCGAATGAAATTTATCATTCAGGGCAGCCTTTAATAATTCCACCGCTTTCGGCTCATCCAGGTTGTCGGCCGCGAATTCAACCGCCTCCAGCCTGTCGATATAGTTGCCGGCGTCGTGGTACTGGCGAACATAGTTATCCAGGGTCTTATTGTCTTTCTTCATCCAAAGCATCACCTTGTCGGCATCCACGTTCACGAGGGTGGGGCGTGTTTTATAATCAAAACTGAAAGTTTCTACGGGGTTCCTTACCCATACATTATGCCTTTTCTTCTTTCCTCCCTCATATACATCAATGGCGATCGGGAGCGTGAAGATCTTTTCCGTCTGAATTTGCTTCACCGTTACGGTCACTTTTCCCGCCGCATCATCATATTCATAGCTGATGTCAACGCTGGGGTGGCCGCTTCCAAAATACCACTGGTTGAAGAACCAGTTAAGGTCTCGCCCGGTTACTTCTTCAAAAGCCAGGCGGAGCTGGTGAGCTTCCGCAGATTTGAACTTATTAGTGGTGAGATACAGGTTCAGGGATTTGAAGAAAGCGCTGTCGCCCACATAATTCCTGAGCATATGCAGGATCCTCCCGCCCTTTTGGTAGCTCACTGCGTCGAACATATCCTCCTGGTGCTCGTAATGAAAACGGACAAGGTGCTTTTTGGCGCTGTTACTGCCCAGGTAGCCCTGCATTCCATTGTAGTTCTCCCGGTCGCCGGCATCCTTTCCATATTTGTATTCTTCCCAAAGGGTCTGGCTGTAATCGGCAAAGGATTCATTCAGGGTCAGGTTGCTCCAGCTTTCGGTGGTTACATAATCACCAAACCACTGGTGAAACAATTCGTGCGCGATGGTGCCCTCCCAGATATTCCCGTCAACCAGCTGCCGGGCGTCCTGCTGCGCGGTTTCCTGGTGAATGGTGGCCGTGGTGTTTTCCATCGCACCTGCCACGTAATCGCGACCGGTGATCTGGGAATATTTCACCCAGGGGAATTCAACGCCCGTGATCTTTGAAAAAAATGTCATCATCTCCGGTGTGTTTCCAAAGATCTTCTTGGCTACCGGGGCATACTCCTTCTCCACGTAATAATTCACTTCCTTTCCTCTCCAGCTATCTTTTACGATCGCATATTCACCCACACCAAGGAAGAAAAGGTAGGGCGCGTGCGGCAATTCCATTTTCCAGGTATCGCTCCGTGTGCCATCCGCATTATTTTTTTGGGAACTGAGCTTTCCATTGGAAAGGGTCACATATTTTTTGTCAACGGTCACGGTCAGCTCCTGCGTTGTCCGCTGGTTGGTATTGTCGATGGTAGGGAACCAGGCGCTGCCCGATTCCGTTTCCCCCTGTGTCCAGATCTGGGTTGGTTTTTCCGGGTCTTCGTCCCGCGGATCAATGAAATACATACCCTTGATGCCCAGCATTGCATCATTGCCATACTTAGCTTCGAATTCGTCGGGCTTGGCCGTGTATTCTATATAGATAGTGTAACTCTCATTTGAACGGTAGGTCCGGTCGAGCCGTATCCTTATATTCCATTCATCGTATTCATATTTGAGTGGTACCATCGTCTTGCCCCTGACCAGCGATACCTTATGTAATTCCATTCCTTTTGCATCAAGGTTCAGGGAATCGGTGGGATAAAAATGGGGTTTCAGGGTGATCCAGGCCTTTCCGTTAAGGTAAGATCTGCTGAAATCCGGCTTTACATCCAGCTTTGTATGAACCAGGTTATTAATCCGGGTGGGTGTTTCCCGGTAAATTTTTTTCCAGCTTGTGTCTTTGGGGGAGGGCTGGGCAAAACCGGTCGCCACGAGGACTACAAAAAAGGCAGTGAAAAGGATATATTTCATATTCATATTTAAGAGATGCAAAGTTAACCGCCCCGGTGCAGCGGAAATGCTGTTTTTGGAAGAACGGGAGCCCTAATTAACAAGTTATTGGCCTTCCGGGGCTCATAGATGAGGGATTCAATGTAATTTTGAAATGAACCAATTCGGAAAAATGAAAAGATTAGCCGTGTTTCTTTTCTTCCTGGCCTGCAGCAGCCAGGTGATCGCACAAAAGATCCATTTTGCCTATATCCAGTCGGAATCGGGGCAG
>CAMLEM010000335.1 GCA_946479005.1 uncultured Chitinophagaceae bacterium
AGGATCCAATACCACCGGCACTTTCGGCGGTCTGGGCGATGCGGTAATACGAATCAATGGATCGGACTACCTCAGCTTTGATGGTATCGACGTTTCGGCATCACAGCAGGGCATTGAATATGGGTATTTCACCTTTAAGCCCTCTGCAACCGACGGCTCTAAATTTTTGACGATCCGGAACGCCGCAATTTCGATGACTAAGGGAACAAGTGCTTACGTAGTTGGGATTTATATTTCAAATGCGCCCACTGGAACGGCTAATGCTACAGGAGTATCAGTGACAGCCGCAAGCGGGACGAATGAAAATGTCGTGATTACGGGAAATTCAATTAGTAATGTGCATTCGGGTATTGTCCTGAGGGGATCTTCAGCCGCAGGATTCAATGATCAGAATGTTGTGGTTGGTCTTTCGGGCCAGGGTAACACTATTCAGAATTATGGTGGAGGCTCCTCCACTTCTGCTCATGGCGTTTATCTCATCTACCAGGAAAATCCGACTGTTTCCTATAACAGCATTGATAATTCAGGGGGAGGCGGGTCAGCACACGCGTCCACCCTTTATGGGATATTCTGTAGTACCAGTGTTACGGGAGACATTGTCCTGAACAACAATGATATTACCCTGAACTCCAGTGGCACCTCAGGCGTACAATGGATTTATAATGGTAACACAGCAAATACTATCAACATCAATAATAACACGTTTGCGGGTTCAATAGGGGCTACAACTACCTCTTACCTGATCTATAACAATAACTCAACACTGCTGAATGTTGTGAACGTGACCAATAACCAAACTTCGGGTACGATCAGCAAGTCCGGTTCCAGTGGTACTTTTTATGGGTATTACAATAACGGGTCACCTACGGGAACGGAGAATGTTTCGGGAAATGATTTTTCAAATATTACCATTACGGGAACCAGCGTATTCACTGGCATTAATTCCACAACAAACGCAGCTCATACTCATAACATTTTCAACAACACGATTTCGAACGTTACTGGTAATGCAACAGGTACCATCACAGGTATCAACATAACTACATCCGGTAGCCGTGACATTTACAATAACCAGATCTTTGATCTGGAGGGTTCAGGAACAGTTTATGGGATCAACATCGGCGCTGGCGGCATAACAGCCAGTAATGTTTATAAGAATAAGATCTACGGCTTGACTAGTAATGCAACCTCCACAACTACAGGAGTAGCGACAGGGATCATTGTCAGCAGTGGAAGTGCCGGCGCCACATTAAAGGCCTTTAATAACCTGATTGGAAATCTTTCGGCGCCAACCTCTGCAAGCCTCGACGCGGTTCGTGGGATGAGTGTAACAACCACTACAGCAACATTCTCCATCGAATTTACCTACAACACAATTTACCTTAATGCATCCTCCTCCGGTGCGAATTTTGGAACCACGGGAATTTTCAGTACGGGTAGCACTACCGCGACCAACGGTAATCTAACATCCAGGAATAATCTCGTTTATAACAACAGCACGGCATCAGGTACCGGGTTGATCGTTGCTTTTCGCCAGAGCACTGCCACAGCAGCTAACTACAATGCGTTGTCTGATCGAAATTTATTCTACGCGGGAACACCGGGCCCTTCCAATCTTATTTACACGAATACTGTGAATAGCTTTGAGCAATTAGCAGACTATAAAACATTTATGTTCGGCCTGGGAGCAGAACAGAATTCAGAGACCGACAACATCACTTTCCAGTCCACAACAGGCAGCAGTGCCAACTTCCTTAAATACGACCTGGTCATTGTGAATCTCGCCGAAAATCACGCCGCAAATGTGGCAGGGATCACGGATGATTTCGGAGGAACCATCCGGGAGGGAAATCCCGGTTACCTGGGTACAGGCACCGCACCCGACATCGGGGCCTGGGAACTGGAGGGGACTACGCTGGCCGGATGTGCCGGTAGTCCATCGGCTTCAAACGCCCTGGTTGACAATGCGAACCCCTGTTCGGAATTTGATTTCACATTATCCATCGATATAAGCTTTGGTTTCGGGTACACATTCCAGTGGGAGTCTTCCACAACCAATGGTAGCTCAGGATTCAGTCCTATCCCGGGAGCAACAAACGCCACCCTAATAACGAACACGACTACAACAACCTGGTACCGCCTGGTTGTAACCTGTTTGAATAGTGGCCTGAGCACTCCCTCGGCTTCCGTACAGGTAACCACGCCAATACCAATGGCAGGAGTATATACGATCGATAATACGAATCCAACGGGCGGTATTAACTATAATAATTTCATTGACGCGGTTGCCGACCTGAATTGCCGTGGGATCAGTGCCGATGTAACGTTCAATGTAACCGCAGGCCAGGTGTTCGCTTCATCCGATTCACTGAATATCATCAAATCGGGAACCGCAGCCGATACGATCGCGTTTGTGAAGACCGGCGCGGGTGCGAACCCCAAGATCCAGCGTTCAGGCAATACTCTTACCACGAACTATATCCTTCGTATCGGTGGAGGTGACTATATCACATTCAATGGAATAGATTTTGAACAAACCGGTACCGGCGACCCCGACTGGGTTGAGTACGGGATCTTCATTCAAAATGCTACTGCGACCAACGGAGCGCAGCACAATACAATTATGAACGGCGTTGTTACACTTACCAATGCCAATAACAATTCAACCGGCATTTATATTGATGCTGATGCGACACCGACAGCAGCCACCGGAAATAACAACTATAACCGCTTCCTGAATATGACGGTGCAGGATTCTTACGAAGGATACCGGATCAATGGAGCTACTACCAGCTTCCCGGACATCGGGAATGAGATCGATACCTATGCGGGCGGGACAAGTATCATCCGCAACCTGGGTGATGGAACGGAAACGGGAATAGTGTATGGAGTTAACGCTACCTACCAGACAGAGCTTCGGATCAAGAATACCGAGATCAGCGACCTTACCCCTGGGGGTACCTCTACTGTTTATGGGATAAATATTTCCACGGGTTCGGTCAATACCGCTGAAATAGCCACAAACCATATATTCAATATTACCGGCGGAGGAACGGTATATGGTATAGCGGTGTCGGGCGGCGATTCACTGGGGATCTATGGAAACCTTATCCACGCACTCAGCACAACCGGGAACACCAGTACGCTGTGTGGCATCGACTTTTCTGCTACTGGTTTCGGTTATTGCTTTTTTAGCAATATGATATACTATCTGTGATCTTCATGTTCATCCAGTACCTCCGTGG
>CAMLEM010000336.1 GCA_946479005.1 uncultured Chitinophagaceae bacterium
GTCAGCCGCGAAGAACAGGATGAATTCTCTTATCATTCCCATCAGAAAGCCCTTCAAGCGATTAGTAAAGGATATTTCAAGGGAGGCATTCTCCCGATCGAGGTCGAAGAGATCTATCTCGATGAAAAAGGCAAGAAACAAAAACGTACGAACATCGTAGATACCGATGAAGGTCCGCGTGCAGATACGTCCGTTGAAGCACTGGCCAAACTGAAGCCGGCATTTGCCGCAGGTGGAGTGGTCACTGCAGGAAATTCTTCCCAAACCTCGGACGGGGCGGCCTTTGTGATCGTAATGGGCGAGAAAATGATGAATGAGCTGGGATTGAAGCCGATCGGCCGGCTGGTGAACAGCGCAGTGGCAGGAGTGGATCCCCGGTTAATGGGGATCGGTCCGGTTGCAGCCATCCCGAAGGTTCTTAAACAGGCGGGAATGAAACTTTCGGATATTGACCTGGTCGAACTCAATGAAGCTTTCGCTTCACAATCCATCGCTGTGATCCGCGAGGCTGGTCTTGATCCGGCAAAGGTGAACATCAACGGGGGTGCGATCGCACTGGGTCATCCGCTGGGTTGCACAGGTTGTAAACTCACCATTCAGAATCTCCAGGATATGAAACGCCTTGGAAAAAAATACGGGATGATCACGGCCTGCGTGGGCGGAGGCCAGGGCATCGCCGGCATTATTGAGAACATCGCTTAACTGTAGGCCACGTTTTTTATATTTGCAACATCGTGGCAAAAATATCCATCCTCTTTTTATTGTCGTTTTTCCTGTCGGCCAGTGTTTTCAGCCAGGCAAAAACGAATCGCTCGAAAAGGGTGACCCTCAGGGGCACGGTTTACGATCAGCAAACCGGGGAAGCGTTGCCTGCCGCTACCATTTACCTGCCGGATGACCGAACGGGTGCAGTGGCCGACGGAACCGGCCGTTTTATCATCGCGGATCTGCCGCCCGGCCATCACGTGGCCGAGATCACCCATTCGGGTTATGGCACCCTGGTGGAGCATATCGAATTCGAAAACGACACCACCGTTATTTTTCGACTATCCCCCACCGTGGTAGAAAACCAGGCGGTGATCGTAACGGGGGTGAGCACGGCCACCAGCATTAGAAAATCCCCGATCCCTGTATCTTCCATCAGAAGAAATGAATTATTGCAGAACTCCTCCACCAATATAGTTGACGCGCTGACCCGGGTTCCCGGGTTGGCCCAGCTATCAACGGGGCCTGCCATCTCCAAACCATTCATCAGGGGTTTGGGAGCTAACCGTGTGGTGATCGTTAACGAGGGCGTTCGCCAGGAAGGTCAGCAATGGGGCGATGAGCACGGGGTGGAGATTGATGAAATGAGCGTGAACAGGGTGGAGGTTCTGAAGGGACCCGCCTCGCTGATGTATGGCAGCGATGCCCTGGCTGGCGTGGTTCATTTTATTTCAAATATTCCGTTGGCGGAAGGAATCGTTCGTGGCAACCTGAATGCACAGTACCAATTCAATCCTAATCTTTATTCTTTCAATGGGAATGTTGCCGGTAACCGCGGGGGATTCAACTGGAACCTGTACGGCAGCCTGCGTTCCGCGAAAGATTACCGCAATGAACAGGACGGAAGGGTGTTCAATTCAAGATTCAACGAAGGGAACCTGGGAGGCTACTTCGGGCTGAACCGGAGCTGGGGATATTCTCACCTGCTCTTCAGCCGTTTCCGCCTGAAGAGTGGTATCGTAGAAGGGGATCGCGATCCTGTCACCGGTGAGTTTCTTATGAATGCCGGCACCCCGAGGGAATCCGTGGCCACTCGGGCGGACCTGCTTGAAAGGTCACCCCGCGTTCCCTACCAGGAAGTGATTCACCAGAAGATCACGAGTGACAATAATTTTATTTTAGGGAAGCACCGGTTAAAACTGAACCTGGCATTCCAGCAAAATCATCGCAAGGAATTTGGCAACCCCGATGTTCCCGTGATCCCGGAACTTTTTTTTGATCTGAAAACGATCAATTATAATTTTCAATGGCAGCTTCCTGAGTTCCGGGAATGGCACACCACTCTTGGCCTCAACGGGATGAAACAGTGGAACCGGAACCGGGCGGAGGAAGCGATCATCCCTGAATACGGGATTTTTGACCTGGGACTGTTCCTTTTCTCCCAACGCTTTTTTTCAAGATCGACACTGAGCGGGGGCATACGGTTCGATCTCCGCGATCTCGCTTCAAAGGAGATGAGGGAGGCGGGGGATCTTAAATTCGCTGCACTTGAGAGGTCATTTTCAAACCTGAGCGGGAGCATCGGTCTCAGCCAGGAGCTCACTGATAAGATCACGCTTAAACTGAACCTCGCGCGGGGCTTCCGTGCTCCCACGGTGGCGGAATTACTGAGCAACGGGGCTCACGAAGGGACAGATCGTTACGAATATGGCAGGTCTTCCCTCTCTTCTGAAAGAAGTCTGCAAACCGATCTCGGCGGTGAAATGAATTTCGATCACTTCAACCTGGGCCTCGCATTTTTTTATAACAGGATCAACGACTTTATCTTTTACCAGAAACTGTTGAACAGCACAGGCGGTGATTCAATGGTGAACGTGGACGGAGACCTGGTGCGGGCCTTTCAATTCAGCCAGCAGGATGCCGCCCTGGCAGGATTTGAATTCAATCTCGACATTCACCCTCACCCTTTCGACTGGCTGCATATTGAGAACAGCGTTTCTTTTGTACGGGGAAGATTTAAAGCAGAGGTTGATGGCGACAGGGACCTCCCCCTGATCCCGGCCCCACGGGTGCTGAGCGAACTGAGGGCCGATCTCGGGAAGGCGGGTAAAAGTTTCAGCGAAGTATACGTGAAGATCGAGGTCGATCACAATTTTTCCCAGTCTCATCCCTTCACGGGATTTGAAACGGAAAGCCGCACATCCTCATATACACTACTTCATTTTGGCGCCGGCGCTGCCATCCAGCATAGAAAAACAAAACGTTCGGTCATCTCGTTCAATTTATCGGTTCAGAATCTTACCGACAGGTCTTACCAAAGCCATTTAAGCCGGCTGAAATACACTGATGTAAACCCGGTGACAGGCAGGCAGGGTGTTTTCAATATGGGTCGGAACATTTCGGTCCGCGTGAATGTTCCCCTTCATTTCACGCGGTAGAGATTAATGATTAATTTTATCGAATGAGAAAAAGTTCCTTCTTCCTTTCACTGGCATTGATGCTGGGAATCCTATCCTGTTCCAAAGGGGGAAGCGATGG
>CAMLEM010000337.1 GCA_946479005.1 uncultured Chitinophagaceae bacterium
AAAAGGCAAGTTGGAGTTGGTGAAGATCGGGAACGCCACCATCGGTAAAGCGACTTTCCAGCCCGGTTGGAAATGGTCCACCTCCTTACAGCCGCTGGTGAATACAAAAACCTGCGAAGCGCCGCATTTCCAGTATCACGTTTCAGGAGTGCTTGCCGTGAAAATGGATGATGGTACTATTTTCGAATGTAAGCCCGGAGATGTTTCCCTTTTGCCAATGGGCCACGATGCCTGGGTGGTGGGTGATGAACCCGCGGTGGTGATCGATTTCCAGGGAATGCTGGATTACGCCAAAAAAGGTAACTGACCTTATAATGACGGGTGATGGCTGAATGGATCACTCGTCATTCTCTTCTTCAGCGGCGGGCAGTCCCGTGACCAGTTCTGTTTTTCTTTCACCGATCTGTTGCCTCCACATCGCGTAGTAAAGTCCTTTCTGGCTTACCAGCGAATCGTGGTCGCCTTTTTCAACGACTCTTCCTTTTTCCAGTACATAGATCGTATTGGCGTGCATAATGGTGGAAAGCCTGTGGGCGATGAGGATCGTGATCTGTTCTCGGGAGGCAGAAACCTCTCTCACCGTTTGCGTGATCTGTTCTTCCGTAAGAGAATCCAGTGCGGAAGTAGCC
The DNA here is from genome assembly GCA_946479005.1 of uncultured Chitinophagaceae bacterium. Next base: position 630 of record CAMLEM010000337.1, read on the forward strand.
TCGTCGAAGATCAGGATGCGGGGATTCCGGAGAAGCGCACGGGCGATGGAAAGACGCTGTTTTTCCCCGCCAGAAAGTTTGCGGCCATTTTCTCCCAGCAACGTGTCGAGTCCATTCCCTCCCCGTTCAATGATATTGGTGGCAGAAGCGTGTTCAAGCGCCAGGTTAATCTCCTCATCAGTGGCATCGGCTTTCACAAATTTCATATTGTCCCTCACAGTGCCGGAAAAAAGCTGGGTATCCTGCGTTACAAACCCCAATTGCCTTCGAATGCGATTGTACCGGATGTCCCGTGAAGAGATATTATCGTAATAAATATTCCCGGCATTCGGGGTGTACAGTCCTACCAGCAGCTTCACGAGTGTTGACTTCCCTGAGCCGGAAGGGCCCACGAAGGCGATGGTATCTCCTGTTTCTGCTTCGAAGCTGATATCATCGAGGGCGTTCACCGTGGAATTTTTATGCCGGAAGGTCACGTTTTGAAATTTCAGGTGGGAGATCTCGCCGATATCAACCGGCTCTTCGGGCCTGTATTCCGGCTCTTTTTGCATCAGCTCATTGAAAATCTGCATCGATGCCTCCGCTTCCCTGTATGATAATATGATGCTTCCCAAATCCTGCAAGGGACCAATGATGCTGGTGGAGATGAATTGCATTGAAATGAGTTCACCCGGCGAAAGCACTTTCCGGAAGATCAGCCAGAGCAGAACAAAAAGGATGGACTGCTTCAGTACGATCAGTATGGAGCCCTGCATAAAGCTCAGGGTCCTCACTTTTTTCACCTTTTTCATTTCCAGGTCATAGATCTGTCGCGTATGATCACGAAGACGCCGGATCTCCGGATAGATCAGCCCCAGGCTTTTAACGAGCTCAATGTTTCTCAATGATTCCGTGATCGTGCCGCTCATCTGCCGGTTCTGCCGGATGAGTGAACGCTGCAGCGTTTTGATCGAACGGCTGAGAATGCTGGTCAGCCCGCCGAGCACCACCACCCCTATGAAAAAAACGGGGATCAGGGCCCAGTGTTTAGTAAATGCATACCAAAGCAGGAATCCGATCCCTACCAGCGTTGAAAAAAGTATGTTGATGAAGGTTGAAATGAATCTTTCGGTATCATTTCTCACTTTTTGAAGTATGGAAAGGATCTCACCGCTGCTCTGGTCTTCAAACTCCTGGTAGGGGAGTCGCAACGTTTGCCGGAGACCGTCGTTGAAGATCTGCATCCCGAATCTTTGGACCACGAGGCGCATCACGTAGTCGCGGAATGACATAAACAACCTCGCCGCCAGCGCCAGCCCGATCGCGACAAACATCCAGAATGTTACGCCTTTTACAAGCTCGTCTTCTGATTTGGTGCCCGGGTTCAGGGCATAATTGTCGAGGATCTTTCCGAAGATCACCGGGTCGTAAAGAAATAAAACCTGCCCGATGCCCGCTAGCCCCAGTGCGAGGAGGATCCACCATCTATACGGTTGAAGATATTTCCAAAGTATCCGCATATCAGTCCAATAAAGCCTGGTAAACCAGGGCCCTGAATTTGCCAACCACATCACCGTGGGTGGTTCCCCAAAGCTGGCGATAGAAAAGTAAAACCATTTTCTCCTTGGGATCCACCCAATAGGAAGTTGCAAAAGCGCCACCCCAGGAAAATGTTCCGGCATTGGCAACACTCTGGCCGCTGCTTGAATCAGTGACCAGCTGGAAACCCAGCCCGAAACGGTCGCGGCCCCCAAATGGAATATTCCCGATCTGGTTGGTGGTCATCATACGCACAGAGTTTCTTCCCAGGATCCGCTGGCCATTATAGATGCCGCCGTTGAGGAGCATTTGGAGAAAAATTCCGTAATCCATAATGGAGGCGGAAAGTCCGGCTCCCCCGGAAAGGTAGCTATGCGGCCTGAGCGGGTAATTCCCGTCTGTTTTGTTATTAAGAACCATATCTATGGCTTCCACATATTTATTTCCTGCCTCTTCTTTATATAATTTCAAGAGTCTTGAATGTTTTTGTTCGGGGATCTGGAAATAAGTGTCACTCATTCCCAGTGGCTGGAAGATCCTTTTCTGAAAAAATTCATCCAGGCTTATTCCCGAGATCACTTCAATTAACGCACCAAGAACATCGGTATTCAAACCATAAGACCAGCGTTCGCCGGGTTGATGGAGTAAGGGCAGTTTGGCCAGCCGGTTCACCACTAACTGTAAACTGTCTGAAGGACCCACACCGGAAGTGATGCCGTGCCTGGCATAGATCGCGTTGGATTCAGGCGTACCGATCTGCGCATATCCAATGCCGGAGGTATGCGTAAGAAGCTCACGGATCGTGATCTCTTTTTTCGCTTTGACGGTCGTGTACGTGGTGTCTGCCGCGTTGAACTTATCCAGTACCACGGGATTTTTAAATGCAGGAATGTATTTTGAAATGGGGTCGTTCAACTGCAGCTTTCCTTCATCGTGAAGGATCATTACCGCCACTGAGGTGATGGCCTTTGTTTGGGAGGCGATGCGATAGATCGCGTTTTTTTGCAGAGGGGTTTTCTTCTCCAGGTCGTCATATCCGAATGATTTATGATAGGCGACCTTTCCATTGCGGATCACCAGGGCAGTAAAG
>CAMLEM010000338.1 GCA_946479005.1 uncultured Chitinophagaceae bacterium
AATTTAAGAAACAGCGGGACGCGGCGGCGCGGAGGAGCGGCGAACGCTGCGTACCATCTAACAGCCGCGATCGCCGCATCGCCGCGCCGCTGCGTCCGGCTGTCCGGCTGTTCCCCTCTTCAAAATAAATACCTTTAATTTTGCACCCAATTAAAAAAATATGAAAGCAATACTCCTTATCCTGGCCGCTGCCCTGCTAATGAATCCCGCGAAAGCCCAGTCAGACTCAACTTTATTAAAAAATCACGGCGACTCCCTCAGCTATGTACTGGGAGAGATCTCCGCATTCTATCTCGTACAACAGGGCTTTGGCGATATCCCCATCAACAAGGACGCCTTCACCCGTGCGCTTGCCGACATCCTGGGAAAGAAGAAAACCCTGATCGATGATGTAACGGCCAATAATATGCTCAACACTTATATGATGACACTCCAGGCCCAGAAAGCAAAGAAAAGCATTGACGAAGGCGAGGCCTTCCTGGCTGAAAACAAAACCAAGCCCAATGTAAAGGTTACTCCCTCAGGCCTGCAATACGAGGTGCTAAAGCTCGGCACCGGTATCAAACCAACCGCGGTGGACACTTTCGTAGCGCATTACCGGGGAACCCTTCTGAACGGTACTGAGTTCGATGCTTCGTATAACCGTGGCCAACCGCTCACAATGGGATTGAGCCAGGTGATCAAGGGCTGGACGGAAGGATTGCAGCTGATGCCTGTTGGTTCCAAATTCCGGTTCTGGATCCCATATAATCTCGCTTATGGTATGATGGACCAGGGAACAATACCCGGGGGTTCCACCCTGGTGTTTGAGATCGAGTTGCTGGATGTGAAGAAGAAGTGATATTATTTATTTCCCACTGAGGACACGGTGAAACAGCTAACAGCCGGACGCGGCCCTTCCACAGGCTCAGGGACCACGGTGCGGAGGAGCGGCGGAGCTGCTTAACATTCAACAGCCGCGTTCGCTGCGCCGCCGCGTCGCTGCGTCCGGCTGTTGAATGTTCCAACAAAAAAAAAGGAGAGCCGCAAACCGAAGTCCGGGCTCCCCTCTCGTTAATTAAAACCTTGAGCAATTAACGCTTGTTCACTATGATCTTTTCCACGCCTTGTGCTCCGGTTTCGGGAACTACCACACGTACCGTGTACATTCCGGGCTGAAGGTTCTCTATAGTGATATTATTGTTGGTGATTCCATTCATTTGCTTAACGATCCTTCCGCTCATATCGGAAACAGTCACATTGCGTACCGCGATGGCATCATCGAATACAATGTTCACTTTTCCATCTGCAGTCGGGTTCGGGTAAACGGTGAGCTTCACCGGCTGCTCTTCACCGCGTACTGAACGGGTCTCGCTGTGTTTACTCTTACCGTCGAAATCCTGCTGGCGGAGACGATACTGCGTGATACCCTTGATATTGTTGAAATCCACGAAAGCATAAGTCAGGATATCATTGCTTACACCGTTCTGTCCCTGGCTGGGAACGAAACCTACCTGCTGCCAGTTGCCGCTTACATTGCGCTCGATGTAGAAACCAGAGTTGTTCAGTTCGTAGGTTGTTTTCCAGATCAGGTTTACCTGGCTGCCCTTTCTTATGGCTGAGAAATAAGCAATGCTTACGGGCAGGGTCTCGCACCCGGCAGGAATTGATACAACTTTTTCGAAACAACCTTTCTGAGTACGATAAATGATCAAAACCGATCGGTTCTGTAATAAATTGATCTCACTGGGAGGCTGCTGTAGTTCCGTATGTATTCTTGAAGCAGCGAAAACATCCCCGGCATCCAGTACCCCCAGGGAATTTCCCTGGTCATAATAAACCTGTATGGTCAGGGGAAAATCCTCTGCCTCGGTTGTGAGCCCGTTAAGTCCCGTGATATCGAGCGTAAACCGGGTAAAGCCGGTTAATATGCTGCAATAAACCGATTCCCGGGTGAGCAGTTCAGTTATTGCGCCGGTGGCTTTGCCGTTAGAGATCTTAGGACTATGCAAAATAGAGGGAGAGCTTTGTTTCCAGCTGCCGCATTTTCCATCGTTCAGTCGTGTGTATCCGTAATCCGATCCTTCGTCACCTGCTTCGAATTCCACGGGTGCCATAGCATTGAATGAAACGGTAAAATTTTCTGCACAGGGACCGATCGCGTTTACGAATAAGGCGGGCATAAAGGTGATCCCATCAGGCAGAGAGCCTTCTGAAGCGCCTCCTGCGAATCCATTGACGAGATCTCCATTTTTGAAAAGGAATAAATATCTTGTTTTGGATGTAGATCCCACCGGGCTCGTACCCATCAGGATATTATCCTGAGGCTGACCGGTAATGTCAACCTGTACATAACCGTTCCCATTCAGCCTGTACTTCCGTAGATAACCGCCGGTAGCTCCCGACCTGAAATCAGGATCGTTATAATCCAGGTCGGCCAACAGTCCTGTGTTTCCCTGGCAGTTGAATGGCGAACGCGCGGCAAGGACGAACTGGCTTTTGGCATTCATCAATTGGTTGGGGAGATCCAATACATACCAGCCACGTTCGGTACCTTCTTCCCAATAGCTTAATAAGGTAAAGCAATCGGTATTCTGTGGTCCCGTGCCGCTGTTGTAAAGTTCTATGAACTCAGACCTGCCGGCGCCTGGATCTGAATAGATCTCATTGAAAATCGCCTGTGCACCGGAGCTGGACGTCATAAGAATCCAGGCCAGGATCGATAAGACATTTCGCACGCTGGAAATTTTTAGTTCAGTGAAGCGGATTCCCCGGATATCGGGCGTTAAAAAAAAGGGAAGAGAAAAGAAAGGGAGCCGTCAACCGTAGCTGAGGCTCCCCTCTCGTTAATTAAAACCTTGAGCAATTAACGCTTGTTCACTATGATCTTTTCCACGCCTTGTGCTCCGGTTTCGGGAACTACCACACGTACCGTGTACATTCCGGGCTGAAGGTTCTCTATAGTGATATTATTGTTGGTGATTCCATTCATTTGCTTAACGATCCTTCCGCTCATATCGGAAACAGTCACATTGCGTACCGCGATGGCATCATCGAATACAATGTTCACTTTTCCATCTGCAGTCGGGTTCGGGTAAACGGTGAGCTTCACAGGCTGATCTTCACCACGCACTGAGCGAATTTCGCTGTATTTAGACTGACCGTCGAAATCGTGCTGGCGCAGGCGATACTGGCTGATGCCTTTTACATTGTTGAAATCAACAAAGGAGTAAGTGAGGATATCATTACTGGTACC
>CAMLEM010000339.1 GCA_946479005.1 uncultured Chitinophagaceae bacterium
TCTTTTCAGCGATATTGAAACCGTGTACCACGTCCCTGGAGGTGAGATACATATCCACCTCAGCGCCCACGGGCAGGAATACCTCCGAAGGCTGGAACTGCCACATCGAGGCTACATAATAGACCTCGTAGGTCAGGGAATCAAGCTGGTTCACTTTGGGCTCGGAATAGGCCTTATCGTATGGGAGACATTCGGGGAGATCCGAGTCATAGTTCTGCCGGGCGTACAGCAGGGAAAAAACAAAAAGTCCCATCACGGCCATCGAAGAGATTATGACACGCTTTTCGATTTTGTCAATTTTCATCTTTCATTAGTTTAAGCTCTTTGGATCATCAGCCAGTAGATCGCGTACCAGAAACCAAGGGTGAGAACGATCAGGAATACGAAAAAGGCGATGGCGCCTTTTGGAAAGAATTTTTTCACGGGTTCTTGCTCCATAATTAACATCGTTTAAACAGTGAACAAAACTATCCCGGGGCTAACCGCCAGAGCCTGATATTACTATGAGCAGAAGTTGACTTTTATCAGCCCGGCTACTGATCCCCGTCATTCCGCGAGCAGTTACCAAATCCGGATTTTGCAGTATATGTTCGTCCCTCCCGACCTGTTCAATGTGAACCTGAGCGCGAAGGAAATTGTGAAGAACAATTACCGCGCGGCGCGCGTGCTTCTTAAGTACGACATACAATATTGTTGCGGGGCAAGGTTCTCCTTAAAGGACGTATGTGAATCCAGGGGCCTCGAACCCGAAAAAGTGCTCGCGGAAATACTGAAGGAGACCCGCGAGGTTCGTTTACCCGGAGATCCCGGTTACGAGGACTGGCCCACCGGCTTCCTTATAGATTATGTGATCAATGTGCATCACCGTTACCTGCAGAAGGTGCTGCCAGAACTGAACATCCAGTTAAAGGAATTCGTGGAAGAACACGAGAAGGGGAATCCTGGATTGAAGCCTCTTCCCGGGCAGTTCCTGCAGCTTTCGAAAGAATTACAGGATCTTGTCCGGGTGGAAGAGGAGATCGTTTTCCCTTATATCCGCCAGATCACCCACGCCCACCAGAACAGGGACTCTTATGGACGGCTCCTTGTAAGAACGCTACGCAAACCGGTGGCAATGCTTCGCGACCAGCAACTCCGCATCGAGTTTCTTTTAGACGACCTGAGAGACAGGACGAACCATTTCACGCCGCCTGAAAAAGCCTGTGTCAGCCACCAGGTGATCTTTGCCCGGTTAAATGAACTCGACGAGGATATACATCAACATTCCTATCTTGAAAAAGACCTGCTGTACCCGCGGCTTTCACAGCTGGAAGCTGAGCTCGGCCATACAGAACCGGAATGAGTTCCTGTTTGGTTTTTTTTTGATAATTTAGGCAGGAAACGATCTGAATGCAGATAGACGCGACCCACCTCACTTCTTTGTTCGAAAACGCCACGGAAGGCATCATCCTCTCAAGCAGTCACGGTATCATATCCCTGGTAAATCCGGCAGCGGAAAGAATGTTCGGCTATGGATCGGAAGAATTGATCGGGTCCTCCATCGAAGTACTGATCCCGGACCATCTCAGGGTGAGGCATAAGTCGATGCGGGCCGATTTCAACAAAATGCCCTCCAACCGGGTGATGGGTCACGGCCGAGACCTCCGCGGGAAAAGAAAGGACGGCACCGATCTCCCGGTGGAAGTGAGCCTGAGCTTTTACAGGAAAGGCGAGGACCTCTTCGTGATCGCATTTATCGTTGACATAACAGAAAGAAAAAAGATCGAGGAGGATATCCGGAACCAGCAACTGGAACTCGAGAAAATGGCGATCAGTATGAGAAAGCTGAATGCTGAGCTGGAATTGAAAGTGGAAGAAAGGACCCTCATCCTCAAGGAAGCCCTTCAAAAACTGGAGATGTCGCAACGGGAACTGAGTGAGGCGCTGGATAAGGAAAAACAGCTGAACGAGATCAAAAGCCGGTTCGTTTCGATGGCCTCCCACGAATTTCGCACACCCCTGAGCACGGTACTCTCATCGGCCTCCCTTCTTTCACGCTATACCCGAACGGAAGACCAGGAAAAAAGAGACAAACATATTGCCAAGATCAAGGGCTCGGTGAATCATCTGAATGACATCCTCGAAGATTTTCTCTCCCTGGGAAAACTGGATGAAGGAAAGGTGACCACCCAGTGCTCCGAATTCAACCTGGAAGAATTGCTCTGGGAAGTGATCGAGGAAATGCGGGGTCTGGCAAAGGAAGGCCAGTCTATCGAGTTGGCCTCCGCCTGTGCCGGAAGTATCTTTTCCGACAAGAAACTCCTGAAGAATGTGCTGATCAATCTTCTGAGCAACGCCATAAAATTTTCCCCGGAAGGCGGAAAGATCAGTGTCAGCTGTACGTACCGCGACAAAGAAGCGCAAATCGAAGTGGCGGACCAGGGCATTGGCATTTCAGACGAGGATAAAACGCATCTATTCTCCAGCTTTTACCGGGCCAAAAACGCGGTAAATATCCAGGGAACGGGTATGGGTCTTCATATTGTAAAGCGATACTTGGACCTTTTGGGAGGCTCGATCTCGGTGACTAGTCAATTAAATAAAGGCAGTACCTTCCATATTCAATTACCATCAAAAGAACCCTTATGAGCAAAACGATCCTTGTCATAGATGACAATGAGGATATCCGCGAAAACACGGCCGAGATCCTTGAATTGGGAGGATATAAGGTTTTAAAGGCGGAGAACGGCAAGAAAGGTGTTGATATGGCTCTGAAGGAAATTCCCGACGTGATTGTCTGTGATATTATGATGCCGGAGCTGGACGGGTATGGGGTTCTTCATCTTTTAAGGAAGCACGAGAACACCAAATTCACGCCCTTTGTTTTTCTCACCGCGAAAACGGAGCGAAGCGATCAGCGCAAGGGAATGGAGATGGGAGCGGATGACTATATCACCAAGCCTTTTGAAGACATAGAACTGCTCAATGCAGTGGAAGTGCGCCTGAAAAAGGCAGCCATCCTTAACCAGGCCTACGGTGAGGGCACTACCGGGTTCACCCAGTTCCTCAAGGATGTAAAAGACGCGGGCCTGCTCTCCCAGATGGCCGAAAAATATAACATTGAGAATTATGCAAAGAAGAGTTCGCTGTACCAGGAAGGAAAACGCCCCCGGTTTCTTTTTCACGTGGTAAAAGGGAAGATCAAGGCCTTCAAGACACACGAGGATGGAAAAGAATATATCACCGATCTT
>CAMLEM010000340.1 GCA_946479005.1 uncultured Chitinophagaceae bacterium
TCATTCATACTGTCATATGGATATGGTTCGCCTTGGGATCGGGATGTACGGGATCGAACCTTCGGGTCGCGATCTCGACCTGCAGGTAGTTGCCACACTCAGGTCAACCATTGCCCAGGTGAAAGACCTGGAAATAGGAGAATCCGTGAGCTATAACCGGAGGCAGATGGTGAAAAGAAAAAGCCGGATAGCTACGGTGCGTATCGGTTATGCCGATGGCATCCCCCGGCGTTTGGGAAATGGAAGGGGAAAGGTCTGGGTAAGAGGGAATCTAGCCCCCATTACAGGTACGGTTTGTATGGATATGATAATGATCGATGTAACTGATATCCCGGGTGTGGTGGATGGGGATGATGTGGTTTTGTTTGGCAGGGGACTTCCCGTGCAGGAAATTTCCGCCTGGGCGGAAACCATACCCTACGAGATAATGACAGGCATTTCCCAGCGGGTAAAACGCGTTTACTACCTGGAGTAGTTAAAGTTCCAATGCCGCCCCCTGATTCTATTATATTTGTACATTAATATTATTACGTGAAGCTCAGACACGTTTTTCTTATCATATTATTGATCATACTGGCCGACCAGGGCCTGAAGTTCTGGATCAAGCTGAACCATCCCACCGGTGAAGTGGAGCGTGTATTCGGCCTGGATTGGTTTCGACTGCATTTCATAGAGAATCCAGGAATGGCCTGGGGCTGGAAGTTTGGGAATGAGACCGGCAAGATGATCCTGACCCTTTTCCGGCTGGCTGCCGTGATCTTTGGTACCTGGTACCTGGGCCGGATCGTAAAGCAACAATACAAGACCGGCTTTGTCGTATGCGCTGCACTGATCTATGCAGGTGCCCTGGGGAACCTGATCGATAGTATGTTCTATGGAATGATCTTCGACAAAGGACTGCACTACGATCCGGTGGTGGAAGAATACATAGGCTATTCCGGCATCGCGCAATTTTCTTCCGATGGATATGCCTCTTTCCTGCACGGAAGCGTGGTGGATATGCTCTATTTCCCGATGTTCGAAGGGAATTTTCCTGCCTGGATGCCCTGGATCGGGGGACAGCATTTTGAATTCTTCGGACCCATCTTCAACATAGCGGACGCCTCCATCTCCATCGGGGTGATCACCCTGCTCATTTTCCAGAAAAGATTTTTCAAGAAGAAAGAAACTGAGATCGCGGCCCGGCCCGTGGAGACTAACACCGACGTCAGTGACAAGGTGCAGGTTTCGTAAATGCAGAAACCAAAAAGCCTTCCAACAGGAAGGCCATTCTTAGTTATGCTCAGGGTCTAGATCTAAAAATCAGTCTTTGGCTTTGATATAACGCAAAGCTGCCTGCAGGTTGGATTCAGACATCGGGAATACCTTGCCCGGGTATGAATCTCTCAGCTTGCTGGCAAGTACAGCCTTTAAATAAGGTGATTGTCCTGTGGGGGGAAGCTTAGCTTCGCCGGGGATGGCTTTCAGCGGGTAGGCTGAAATGTACGGACTCTTGTTATTTTTCATAATTAAGGGTGGATTTAGGTTTTAAAGTGATTTGGATTTTAATGTCAAATTAATATGGAAAATTACATTATACAAGGGTGCGGCCATCAAATCTGGTTTTTTTAGGATAAAATTTTTCCCGGGATAGGGGTTTTTACTATACGTTAAAGTCCCACCATTTTCTCGGGCCTCACAAGTTGGTCAAACTCAACTGCCGTAAGGTAACCGAGTTTTACCGCCATTTCTTTCAGGGAACTTCCTTCTTTATGCGCTTTTTGAGCGATCTCAGCCGCTTTATAATAGCCGATCCTTGTATTCAGGGCCGTGACCAGCATCAGGCTGTTATCCACGTGTTTTTTGATATTTGACCTGATCGGTTCTATCCCAACGGCACATTTATCGTTAAAGGATACGCAGCCTTCGCCGATCAGCCTCGCGCTGTGCAGGAAATTATAGATCATCATCGGTTTGAAAACATTCAGCTCAAAATGGCCCGTGGCGCCACCCACGTTAATGGCCACGTCATTGCCCAGCACCTGGGCAGCAATCATCGTGAGCGCTTCACATTGCGTGGGGTTTACTTTACCGGGCATAATGGAAGAACCCGGTTCATTGTCCGGGATGAAAATTTCACCGATACCACTTCGCGGCCCGGACGATAACATCCGGATATCATTGGCGATCTTCATCAGGCTTACCGCCACCGTCTTCAACGCTCCGTGTGCTTCTACGATGGCATCGTGTGCGGCCAGGGCCTCAAATTTATTTTCTGCGGAAACGAAAGGAAGCCCCGTCAGCTTCGCAATTTGCCGGGCGACCTTTTTTGCATAGCCGGGGGGTGTATTGATACCCGTACCCACGGCCGTGCCTCCGAGCGCCAGCTCGCTCAAATGCGCAAGACTGCTCCTGATCGCCTTTAAACCGTGATCGAGCTGTGAAACATAACCACTGAATTCCTGGCCCACCGTAAGCGGTGTTGCATCCATAAAATGGGTACGGCCGATCTTCACCACCTTCATATATTGCCGGCTCTTCTTCGCCAGGGTGTCGCGTAGTTTTTTTATGCCGGGAATGGTATTGCTTACCAGCACCCGGTATGCGGCAATATGCATTGCCGTTGGGAATGTATCATTGGAGGATTGGGATTTATTCACGTCATCATTGGGATGAAGGAATTTTTGCTTGTCTGTAAGCTTGCCCCCTTTCAATACGTGACCCCGGTAGGCGATCACCTCGTTCACATTCATATTGCTTTGTGTACCGCTTCCCGTTTGCCAAACCACCAGGGGAAACCATTCATCCAGGTCCCCTTTGAGGATCTCATTGCAGACCCGCGAGATCATTGCGGCCTTGTTCTTTGGAAGTACCCCGGCCTCCTGGTTGGTGATGGCCGCTGCCTTCTTCAGGTAGGCAAAAGCTTCGATGATCTCTTTGGGCATCCGGTTGATGTCCCGTGCGATCCTGAAGTTTTCTATGCTTCGTTGTGTTTGCGCCCCGTAATAAGCCTTTGCCGGCACTTTCACTTCTCCCAGGGTGTCCTTTTCTATGCGGTATTCCATTTTGTAGTGTTTGGTTTTGCGGGGCAAAGTTAAATGAAAGATGGGGGAGTGTGCCTGGCGTTTTGCCTGCTTCAAAAGCTTAATTTGCTATTATGACTTTCGTCAATTACGGAAAATACCTCTTCGCGCTTTTCTGTGTAGCGCTATTTTTTCGGGGCTCCGCCCAGCCATCCAATAACCTT
>CAMLEM010000341.1 GCA_946479005.1 uncultured Chitinophagaceae bacterium
TGCATAATTTCTAATACAGGGGGCTTCAATTCTTCTGTCCTGTTGTGCAAAAAATCCCTGATCTCATTCCTGCCTCCGAAGGCCCGGTAAGTAAAAAATAAGTTCTGCGCGGATTGCCCGAACATTTCCGACATCTGCCCCGAGATGTCCTGCAATCTTTGTTTGGCGTTGTTGATGGTTACCCGGCGGACGCTGTAATATGACACCATTGTGAAGATGATCATTACAGCCAGTAAAAGGAGGCAGATAAGCACCGGCAGTTTTTGCCTCAATGACATTGTTCGCAAAGAGAATTGCCTGATCCAGGATCTTATCATGGCAGTTTTTTAAAAAAAGAAAGTGCCCGTTCCAAAATAGGGAACTCCCTTGGTTGTAACAAACAAAATCCGTTACAAGTAGTAGAGTGTGTAAGATTAACGGCAGCAAGCAGTGAGTAATAAGTAAAACTACTAAGGGAGCTAACCCTGTTTACTGCCTTCCTATCTCTTCCTTTCTGTCGTGATCGTCTTTTCGTGAACGGCGCTCTTTCCTGTTATGCGTTATGTCGTCGCCTTTCACCTCCTGTTCTTCTCCTTCACGACTATCGAGGTTATCCTTGTTCTCTGCGCGTTTTTTATTCTGGTTGAACCTGGTGTTATGATGCTGCTGCTGCTGATTCATATTCTTCATAACAAATAATTTCTTTAAGTAAGTTAATGAATATTCTGAAAACATCGTGCCTGAATTTGTAGTGAATTGACTACAATAATGAAAATGAATTATTTGAAACACGTTGAGTAGTGACCTCTTGAGAGGATGGTACATACTTTGATTTCAATCCCCGGTTCTTAATTATGAATTCTATGATTTAAACATAAAAGTATTGACTATGAAAAAAATCTTTTCGGCTCTTCTTGCGGTAGCGTTATCGGTTGCCGTTACGGCGCAAACCGTTACGATACAGGTAAGAGGAGAAAGAAATGGCAGCATACTGGTGGATGAGCAGACCTACGGCGTAAGCCAGGATCCCTCATCAGTGAAAAATGCGAATTTGCCGATCGTTATTTCGGACCTGTCGCTGGGTGCGCATACTGCGCCGAATACAACAGGCTGGCGCTGGCCAAATCATCATACGATAACATCGTGGATAAGGAGAATTTCTCCCAATTGCACGATATGTTCGACAGCCAGGCCAGCGTGAACGAACTGAATTCCTATGTTAATTCGTACTCTTATAACCGGTGATCGGTTGGTTTTGAAATAAAAAATGGCTTCCAGATGGGAGCTATTTTTTTTGACCTCAGCCCCTTAAATGTTGGGGGATTCTTTAATGAGACCTGCCCCCGGAGTTTGGTAACCTATTTGCGCGGTTTCCCTGTTAAACCATTTCATTATTCTTAAATCCGGTAAAAATGAAAGCGATCGATTTATTCAAAAGGCTGGGAGTGCTAATTCTCGCAGCAGGACTTTTTGCAGCTTGTGAATCCGACAGTACGGATGATAATATGTACTCCCTGTCAGGCTCGGCTTCGGGTGCGCAGGAAAATCCCCCTGTGACGACAAGCGGAACAGCTAACCTGAGCGGTAGTTACAACCGTGACAACAATGTATTAAGCTACACCATCACCTGGTCGGGGATGAGCGGTCCCCTGACGGCCGCGCATTTTCACGGACCTGCCCCGGTAGGTGTGAACGCGCCGCCCGTTTTCGATATTGATATCACGGCTAACGGTATCAGTGGTTCGGCATCTGCAACGGTTACATTGCACGATACCACGGAAACCCATCTGCTCAATGGAAGATTATATTATAACCTTCATACTGCATTGAACCCTGCGGGAGAGGTTCGGGCCCAGGTATCGGCAGTGAATTAAAAAAACCGCGCCTTGGGCGCGGCTTTTTTTTAGCGAGTAATGGATACGAGCCATTTTCCATCCGGGAGCTCTGCGGAAGAATAATACAGCCGGATCTTCTGATCTTTTGCAGACTGGAATTTTATGATCACGCTGATGGGAAAAGACATCAGGGAGCGTTCGGTCCGGGGGTCGGAAAAATTCAGTGTCTTTAGCACTTTATCCTGCTGGTCTTTTAAGGTGATGGAACGCCGTGTCCCCGCTTTTCCGCAATGGTAGTACCGGACGCTGATCTTATCGTCTTTTTGATCGCCCCTCACACTTATCTCCTTCACCCCCTTTTCGGAATGTATCGCCTGCTGGATGACCATCTCCTTTCCTATGAAGACTTCGAAGACATCACCCCCCGGTTTCGTGAAGGAAACCGTGCCTGCGCCAAGGAGGAGAACCCCGGCAAGGGCGGCTGCTTTACTGACTGAAAATTTCATCGTTTGAAGTTTAAAAGTGAAAAATTTATGTTGCCGGCATAAAGTAAGCCCGATTCCGTGCGGGACCGGGGTACCACTTGATAAACTGAGCTTTAACCTTGATGTAATGCGATTGCATTAACAGGAATAACTTAAGTAACTTAGTAAGAGGCAACCCGGAGTATTTTCCTGCCGATTTTATGTCGAAATACGAAGACTTGCTGTCTGCCGAAGAATTAACCTATCACATTGAGGCCTGTGCCCTCAATAACCGGGGGAGCCAGAGAATTCTCTATAACTCCTTCTACGGGTATGCTATGGCCATATGCGACAGGTACGCGGGCAAACAGGAAGATGCCGTGGAGATCCTCAATGACGGATTTTTAAAGATTTTCCGGGAGATCCATCATTATAGCCCTGCTTACAGCGATGTGGTAAGTTCTTTCAAGGGCTGGCTTCGAAAAATAATGGTTTATACAGCGATCGACCATTTCCGGAAAAATCATAAACAAAGAATGGTCACGCAGCTCGACAACGTGGTTTACCAGGTCGAGAATGTGAGCGAAGACGCGATCGATCACCTGTCCTATGAAGAGATCATCCGGGCGATACAGGAGCTTTCGCCGGGATACAGAACAGTGCTGAACCTATTCATCATTGAGGGATTCAGCCACGAGGAAATTTCCGACAGGCTGGGTATATCCATAGGCACCTCTAAATCCAATCTTTCCAAGGCAAGAAAACAATTACAGAAAATATTATTTAAACAGAACCAAATACTGGAGTCGAAAAATGCGGTTTGAACCATTTGATAAAAAGATAAAGGAAGCGGCTGATCATCACCATCCTGCTTATGATGAGCTGGCCTGGCGGAAAATGAAGAAGCTGCTCGACGTGCATATGCCGGAGGAGGAGAAGAAAAGA
>CAMLEM010000342.1 GCA_946479005.1 uncultured Chitinophagaceae bacterium
TAGTGATAACTGGGGGTTTACGGCAACCTACGGACCTGATGGAAGTCTTTTTGGGGGTGGTATCGTTTTTGAACCTGGCGGATTTCCAAGTTCCCCGGGCGCTTTTCAATTCGGGTACCAGGGTGGTGAAACCGACATCGGCATCATCAAGCTGACACCTGATGGATCAAACCGTGTATATGCCACCTATATCGGGGGGTCGGGATATGAACAGCCCCATAGTCTCATCGCGGACGGGTCGGGAAATCTTGTTTTGGCAGGGAGAACCAATTCGGCCAATTACCCGGTTATCAATAATGGAACACTGGGAAGCACGCAACACGATATCTTGATAACCAAACTCAACGCCAGCGGCACCGCGCTGCTGGGCTCGAGGAGGATCGGGGGAAGCGCTGACGATGGGGCCAATATCACCACCACGCGCAATGGGAGCAATTCCCTGCAAAGGAATTATGGGGATGACGGAAGAAGTGAAGTGATCCTCGACGGTGCCGGGAACATTTACGTGGCCTCCTGTACCCGCTCCAATAATTTTCCTGTGACTCCCGGTGCCTTCCAGGGAACCTTTGGCGGTTCACAGGATGGCGTGTTACTGAAGTTCAGTTCCGATCTTTCCACCCTTATCTTTTCAAGCTTCCTGGGTGGTTCAGGCAATGACGCGGCTTATGTTTTATCCCTGGCGCCCAATGGTAATATCTATGTTGCAGGAGGCACGGAAAGCTCAAACACGACATTTCTTCCCGGTACACAGGGAGGTACAATTGGTACAAATCTTTCCGGGACCATTGACGGTTTCGTGGCGATCATCAATAATTCAGGCAGCTCGGTGGTGCGTTCCACCTACATTGGCACTTCCAACATCGACCAGGTTTTCGGGATCCAGTTTGATCTCAATGGATTCCCGTATGTAATGGGCCAGACGACAGGATCGTGGACGGTGGTGAATGCGACCTACAGTAACGCAAACGGAAAACAGTTCATAGCCAAACTACAGCCCGATCTTTCCTCATATGTGTATTCAACGATGTTCGGTTCAGGCGCGTCCAATCCGAATATTTCACCCATTGCCTTCCTGGTAGACAGGTGTGAGAATGTTTACATTTCGGGATGGGGCGGTTTTTTCGGAAACAGCAATGATTACAATTCTGCCGGAACCGGGGGGTTGCCGGTCACTGCCGACGCGATAAAATCGACGACAGACGGGAAGGATCTTTACTTCTTTGTTCTCAAAAGGGACGCGACCGGCCAGCTATTCGGGAGTTTCTTTGGAGAAAACAATCCTCCCGGCGGAGGTTCTGATCACGTGGATGGCGGAACGAGCCGCTTTGATGCCAATGGAGTGATCTACCAGGCGATCTGCGGAAACTGTAAGCTCTCTAACCCGGTGCCTGTATTTCCCGTAACTCCGGGAGCCTGGTCAACCAACAACAATGCGTCCAATGGCGGGGGATGTAATCTCACGATGGTGAAGATCGCAATGAACCTTGCGGGGGTGAAAGGGTCCGTACAATCCGCTATTGACGGGATTCCCAGGGACACCGCCGGTTGTGTACCGCTCACGGTTGATTTCAGCGACTCGGTTCAAACGGCGGTTTCTTATGAATGGTACTTCGGAGACGGGTCTCCTATGCTGACGACCACCACACCCAACGCCAGCCACACTTATCTCACTGTGGGAACTTTCCCGGTGATGATGGTGGCCATCGATCCAAACACCTGTAATATTCGCGATACATCTTATTTGACGATTCGCGTGGGGGATGTGGAAGCGGTCCTTGATTTCCTCCCGCAGAAGTTACCCCCCTGTGAAGAATTCAATTATCGTTTCGACAATACATCCTCGGCACCGGCATCGGTTCCATTCACAGCAACCAGTTTTACCTGGGATTTCGGAGATGGCTCGCCACGAGTGACTACGGGCGCGGGTCCCGTTTTTCACAGCTACGCCACACCGGGCACCAAGATCGTTAAGCTGTTCCTGAATGATCCCAGATATTGCAATAACCCGGATTCACTGGAGTTCACCCTCTCCGTTGCAAGGAATGTGGTAACTGCCTTTGAAACGCCCGCAGTGGGTTGTGATCCCTATACGGCGGAATTTGATAACCTCACCGACGCTGGGGAGACCTATCTCTGGAATTTCGGGGATGGAAATACTTCCACCGATTTTGAGCCAACCCATACCTTCCCTGGTCCCGGCACCTATCACATAACGCTGATCGCTTCAAACCCGAATACCTGCAACCTTTCAGACACCTCGGAGTTCGATATCGTAGTATTACCGAAGCCGGTACCCGACTTCAGCTTTACCCCGGTGGTGCCGATAGAGAACACTCCCATCACCTTCGTCAATAACTCTTCGCCGGATGCTGTCCGGTTCAAGTGGGTTTTTGGAGACGGGGATTCTCTACTGACGACTTCCCGGTTGCCGGTTACACACCAGTATAACTCCACAGGAACATTCAATGCCTGCCTCACCGCTTATAACGAGGAGGATTGCGACAGCACCATTTGTAAGGAGGTACAAACGCTGATCGTTCCCGTAGTGGGAGTGCCGAATGCTTTCACGCCGAACAGCGGGGATGCCAACAGTATTGTGAAAGTGGAAGGATTTGGGATCGGCAAGATGACGTTCATCATCTGGAATCGCTGGGGGCAGAAGGTCTTTGAGACCAATAACCGCTTCCAGGGCTGGGATGGAAAAGTGAACGGGGTGGTTCAGCCGATGGATGTTTATGCATATACGTTAAGTGTAGAATTCACCGATGGAGCCAAACGTGTTTTGAAAGGCGACATTACTTTAATACGATAAAAGAGAAGAGAGGTTTCTATGACCATTTCGAGATATAAAAAATCATTCAGCCTGCTGGTATCCTTAGTTGTCTCGGGAACCCTTTTTTCCCAGGACCTCCACTTTTCGCAGTTTATGAATTCTCCCCTGCTGACGAATCCTGCCAACACGGGCTTCATCCCGGATGGTGATTACCGGCTGGGCGCCAATTACCGGAACCAGTGGGCTTCGGTGACTGCATTTCCTTATAAGACAATGAGCGTATTCGGGGATGTGCAAACGATGAATAACGCCGATAACACAGGCTGGATGGGACTGGGCGGCGTGATCCTCCGCGATGTGGCAGGTACAGGTGTGTTGACATCCACCAAGATTTATGGAAGCATCGCCTACCACCAGATGATCGACGCGGGAAG
>CAMLEM010000343.1 GCA_946479005.1 uncultured Chitinophagaceae bacterium
GGATGTAGGTGAGAATGATCTCAGAGGCCCCGCCATCTATAATCGTGCATTGAGATACATTGATGCGGTTAAAAGAAAACTGGTCGACCAGGGGTGGAGCCTGGCAGACGTCAATTCATTGTTTTCTGTGCGGGGAGATCTTTTCTCGGGCAAAAAGCCGTTGAAGATCCACGTGATCCGGCCCGAAAGCGCACTCGGGGGTGGCCCGGGCGGGCTGGTATTCGATCCCGCAGAAATGAGAGATATGTTCAACAGGGGAGCTTTCCAGTTAAGCAGCTATCTCGCGAATGATTTCCTCAGGGAGAACGGCAATGTGTGATCCCAACTTCTACCTGATACGAAGACGGAGAAGCTCTTTTCGACCATCTTTCAAAACAATGTCATCATTTTCCATTTCATAACGGTTCACCTTCCCGAGGAGGTCAAGAAAAACAGTTTCGAATTCAATATCGGGACAGCTCATTTTCGTGGTGATCACATCGGTGAAACTGATATCCCGTTTGTCGAGTGCATAATTCCCGCTCATTTGATTGCAGCCGGCGTTTCCCGAAAACCTTTTTTCTGATTCGGTGAATTCGATATAGGCATCCCTGCGGGTACCACTCAGCTGAACAGGCAACCCTTTCATTTCTACCAGGGTATACCTTCTGCCTGACCAGTACTTATCCGCCGCGAGCCTGGGACTGCAGGAATAAATGACAATGGAAGTGAGGAACAACCCGGTTATGATCATTATACCACGCATAAATGCTTTTATACGAAGCGTAACAAAAATCCTACCGCAAAATGAAAAAAGAGGCTTCAGGCAGCCTCTTTAAAATATTCAGTTCAGGTCTCTTCTTAATATCGGTACATATCCGGCTTGAAAGGTCCGTCCTTCTTAATGCCAAGATATTCTGCCTGGGCGTCTGTTAATTCATCCAGCTCCACGCCGATCTTGCCGAGGTGAAGGCGAGCCACTTTTTCGTCCAGATGTTTCGGAAGCACATAAACCTTGTTCTCATATTTACTATGATTCGTCCAGAGCTCTATCTGGGCCAGTGTTTGGTTGGAGAACGAATTGCTCATCACAAAAGAGGGGTGACCCGTGGCGCAGCCCAGGTTCACCAGTCTTCCTTCTGCAAGGATGATGATATCCTTACCCTCGACATTATAAATGTCAACTTGTGGCTTGATCGTGTCTTTGTTGTCCCCATAATTTTGGTTAAGCCAGGCTATGTCGATCTCGATATCGAAGTGACCGATGTTACAAACGATGGTCTTATCCTTCATCAATTTGAAATGTTGGCCGGTGATGAGATCGCGGCAGCCGGAAGCCGTTACAACGATATCAGCTTCTTTCACGGCATCGATCATTTTCTTTACTTCGAAGCCATCCATCGCGGCCTGGAGGGCGCAAATGGGATCGATCTCCGTGACGATCACGCGGCATCCTGCTCCTTTGAGCGAGGCTGCCGATCCTTTTCCCACATCGCCATATCCGCCTACAACAGCTACCTTGCCGGCCAGCATCACGTCTGTGGCCCTTCGGATCGCGTCCACCAATGATTCCTTACATCCATATTTATTATCGAATTTCGATTTGGTCACTGAATCATTCACATTGATCGCAGGCATAGGCAGCGTGCCTTTTGCCACTCTTTCGTAAAGCCTGTGAACCCCCGTGGTGGTTTCCTCACTGATCCCTTTTACGTGCTGCACCAGCTCAGGATATTTGTCGAGCACCATATTGGTAAGGTCTCCGCCATCGTCAAGAATCATATTCAGGGGGCGGTCTTTCCCTCCGAAGAACAGGGTTTGTTCAATGCACCAGTCAGCTTCTTCGATCGATTGTCCTTTCCAGGCGAAAACTCCGATCCCGGCCGCCGCGATGGCTGCTGCCGCGTGGTCCTGGGTGGAAAAGATATTGCAGGAACTCCATTTCACCTCCGCTCCCAGGGCCGTCAGGGTTTCGATCAGCACGGCGGTCTGGATGGTCATATGAAGGCAACCGGCAATGCGGGCGCCTTTCAGGGGCTGGGAAGCGCCATATTCCTTCCGGATGGCCATCAGGCCGGGCATTTCTGCTTCTGCGAGGCGGATCTCTTTCCGGCCCCATTCTGCGAGCGAGATATCTGCCACTTTATAGGGCAGGCTGAAGTCTATTGACTTTGTTGCAGTTGACATTTTTATGATTTTAAAGTAGGCGGCAAAGTTAAAGGATATAGTGCTAAAATTGGAATAACTTTGATAGGTTAATAGTTTATTATGAACTCTTACGACACCGTTTCACAGGCAGTGAATACCCTGAAGAAAAGAGGGTTCACAACTGATTTTAATCTGGCCCGAAATTGTATCATCTGCAACACCGCGAAGTTCAATCCCGAAGATTTTGAGATCGTGGAGGTATATCGCTTTGAAGGCAACTCCGACCCGGCCGACCAGGCAGCGGTATATGCCATTGAATCCATAGGAGGGATGAAAGGTGTGCTGGTGACGGGGTATGGGATCTCGGCTGAGGGTATGAGTGCGGAGATGGCAAGAAAACTAACCCTTAACCCGGAAGGACCCACGTTAAACTAAGAAGATGAAAAAGATCAGCGTTCTGCTAAGCCTCTGCCTGGCCCTGTCATCTGCAAGGGCGCAGGAAAAGATCACGATCGTGTGCCCGCTTGACAATGGAATGGGTCGCGAAGCCAAGGAAGCGTACTACTGGGATCCACCGGAGCATAAGGTTATCATAATGAGCCAATCGGACACGGTGATCAGGAGTGGTGTTCCCGGAGAAGTGGTGACTGTACAGATCAACGAAGAAAATAAGTATGAAGTGGTGATCTATTACAAAGACCACTATTTCTGGTATAATAATGTTACCAAGCCCCTTGTCAGGAGGCTTCAGAAAGTGACCGCCTCCCAGGTGATCGGTACTTACACCACGGGGGATGAACTGGAACTTCGGGTTTATAAAGAGCCGAAAAGAGCAGAACCTGAAATGATCGATCCCCGCGAAATGCTGGAATGCGTGGCTCCGGAGGATCGGCCCAAAAAAGGTTTCTGATCTTACCAGGACCGTTCCATTACGTAGTCATTCATAAAGTACCCGTTACCGATATCAATATCTTCCACGGCAATTTGAATGAAGCCGAGACGCTCATAAAAATCCTTCGCCTTATTGTTTCGGTTAACGTTAAGGCGTAAGCTGTTTCCTCCTTTTCGTATGATCGCTT
>CAMLEM010000344.1 GCA_946479005.1 uncultured Chitinophagaceae bacterium
TGTGGGAAGGAATAAAAGATCGGTTTCGCGCAAGATCACGTCTAGCCTGCGCCTGTCGGCAGGGTCATTTTTATCCAGGAAAGGGACCACCGAGATCGCAGGATCCCTGATCTCCCCCGGTGGTACGCAGCCGATGATTTTCAGTTGGGCATCCGACCGCACCGACCTTATCTTACGAAAAGCGTCCAGCACGATCCTGCCCCCTTTTCTCTCCCAATCCACTCCCAGGAACAACAGTCGGCAGCTACCCCTGTATTCGGTATCCAATGATCCTGCCTCCGGGATCTCATCGAGGTTTGCCCCGCAGTGAACCACGGAAATTTTTGAAGGATCGATCCCGTAATCATTCACGGCAGAGCGCCGGTTCCATTCCGAGGCGAGCATACAATGATTCGCCCGTTGAAACGCCTGTTTATCGAGCGCGATCCCTTCGCGAATATTATATTCCGCCAGCCCGCTGAAATCAGGATAATAACCCTGGAGCTGCTCAAAACTGGCGTCGGTCATATAAATGATGGGGATCTCTGTTTCCACGTAGGCGATCAGCTGCGAGGAGGCAGGAACGAAGAGGCAATCCACCGGCCGCTGTTTTATCGCCTTCGAAAGTGCACGGCTGAAATAACGGGAATAGCTTTTGAGAAATTCCACGGCGGTTCGTTTCCCCCGCAATCTCCGGTTAAAGCTTTTCTGCGAAGTGAGGAATTCGCGAAGCAGCCAGTTCCACCTGAAATGAAAGATCTCGGTTTCAAAATCCCTGCTGATCTGCTTCCAGGTATAATGGGCGGTTCCCGACCAGGACCGTTTATCCTGGGGAAGCCAGCGCGAGGCAAATCCTATTTTCAGGCGGTCAGCCATTTTCGGGCGAGAATATTATAGGTTGTATCAATCTGTACCATCTTTTCCGGGCTTAGCTCTTTAAGATATTTTTCCCAGGAAAACGATTCCCAAAGATGATGCAGGTAGGCCTGGGGATACTCATTCATTTCCTCGAACATTGCTCTTAATCCCGGCGCATCATACAAAGGATAATGAAAACTGTATGGCCCTTCGATCCTCAGGAGCCCGGGATGCGCAGCTGCCAGCTTCTCCGGGATCTTTACCGAATGTTCATTCCAGAATTTATCGCGACCCTTCGACCGAAAGCTCGAATAGGAATCCAGCCAAAGATTGACGAATTCACTTCCGGCTTCGGAGAAAAGCACGGCATTGCAAAGCCCCGTGGATGAGCCCGAAGTGGTTTTGATCATTCCCGCCCTCTTGCGAATGGCGTACTTGACCTTTTGCCGGAAATTCTTCGGAACATAGGGTACGCGGAGTTCCTGGCCGATGAGGAACGGCGCATTGCGCAGCTCAGTGAAAGGTTTTACGCTGATGGTATCAAGGTCGAGGTAGATGCCGCCGATCTCATTTAGCATCCTGAGCCTTACCACATCCGCCTTGTGGGCCACGTGCCTCAGCTCATTGCCGGCGATCCGTTCCGGTGCGCTGATCTTATTGAGCCGGAGAAAGGGCTTTGCGCGCTCCCACCATTCACCAGCGGGTTCATACTCATAGTGAAAATAGGCGGCTTCCGGCCTGTTGAGTGAAACAGCTGACCGCACAGAAAGATAATGCACGAGGGAAAAAGGCTTTCCTCCAAAATCGGGCGCCATTCCAAAAATAAAATGGAGGATGTTGGGGACCATAAATGTATTTAAGGAAGATAATTTTCTTACCCCTTCACTTCTTCCGTCTCCAGCCTCTTCTGCACCTTCTTTCTTTCATCTTCGTTCAGCACCACTTTTCTCATACGAATGAAATTGGGCGTCACTTCGATGCATTCATCGTGCTGGATGTATTCCATACATTCTTCAAGGGTCATCAGCGTCTTCGGAGCGATCCTCGTTGCGTCGTCACTTCCGCTTGCGCGGTGATTGGTGAGCTTCTTTCCTTCGGTAGCATTAACCACCAGGTCGCCCGGCTTGATGTTCTCTGCAATGATCTGCCCCGCGTAAACATCTTCTCCCGGATCAACGAAAAACGTGCCGCGATCCTGCAGTTTGTCAATGGAGTAGCCTGTTGTCTTCTCAGTGTTCTTGGAGATCAGCACGCCATTATTCCTCCCGGGAATGGGACCCTTCCAGGGCTTGTATTCCGTGAACCGGTGCGCCATCACGGCTTCGCCGGTCGTTGCGGTAAGCATTTGCGTACGCAAGCCGATCAATCCTCGAGAGGGGATCTCGAATTCGAGGTGCTGGATCTCGCCCTTGGTTTCCATCACCAGCATTTCGCCTTTCCGGCGGCTGACCAGGTCGATCACCTTGCTGGCGAATTCCTGCGGAACATCCACCACCAGGTTCTCGTAAGGCTCGCATTTCTTTCCATTGATCTCTTTGAGGATCACCTGGGGCTGGCCCACCGTGAGTTCATACCCTTCCCTCCGCATCGTTTCTATGAGAATGCCGAGATGAAGGATGCCCCGGCCATAGACCATAAAACTATCCCCCTCTTCGGTATCCACCACGCGCAGCGCGAGATTCTTTTCCGTTTCCTTCATCAGCCTGTCACGCAGGTGGCGGCTGGTCACGAACTTTCCATCTTTTCCGAAGAATGGTGAGTTGTTGATGCTGAAAAGCATATTCATTGTCGGCTCATCCACGCTGATCACAGGCAATGCTTCGGGATTTTCCGCATCGGCAATGGTGTCGCCGATATTGAAATCTTCGATACCCACCACCGCACAAAGATCACCGGCCACCACCTCGCTCACTTTTTTCTTTCCCATTCCCTCGAAAACATAGAGCTCTTTCACTCTCGATTTTCTGACCACCCCATCCGTTTGCATCAGGGCGATGGGCTGATTCTCGCGGATCACGCCACGACTTACCTTACCGATGGCGATCCTTCCGAGGAAGGAAGAGTAATCGAGAGAAGTGATCTGCATTTGAAGGGGACCTTCAGCTACTTTGGGGGGTGGCACGTGTTGCAGGATCCCGTCCAGGAGGGGGTTGATATTATCAATCTGCTCAAGGGTAGTATTGAACCAGCCATTCTTTCCCGAACCATAGAAGGTGGGGAAGTCCAGCTGTTCTTCAGTGGCATCCAGGTTGAAGAAAAGTTCGAAGACCGCGTCGTGCACCTCGTCCGGGCGGCAATTGGGCTTGTCCACCTTGTTGATCACCACGAGAGGCCTCAAATGAAGCTGAAG
>CAMLEM010000345.1 GCA_946479005.1 uncultured Chitinophagaceae bacterium
GATCTCTTTTTGTGAACGCTCCCTTTCCCCGGGGGGCACCAGGGTCACCCTCACAAAGCCGGTATTGGCATTTCCTGATCCTGTAAAGCCCGGCGAAGTAACACTTAGCACCATTTCTTTTTCAGGTACCGAATCGAGTATGAATGTGGTGAGGCGATCCACGAACCTGTCCATCGCGTCAAAAGAAGTGCCCTCCGGTGCTGAGAGGCTCAGCCTGAACTGGCTGCGATCCTCCATCGGGGCAAGCTCCGATTTCAGGTTTTTCGAGATCAATAAAAACATCCCGACGCAAATCCCCAGGATGAGAAAGGCCATCCAGCGCACTTTCATAAACTTCGTGAGCGCCCTGTTGTAAGAGTTTTCCATCCACTGGAAGAAAGGTTCGGTCTTTCGGTAGAACCAACCGTGCTTCTGCATATTCTTCCGGGTCAGTTTCACGTTCAATACCGGCGTCAGCGTGAGTGAAACAAATGCCGATATCAATACTGCGCCGGCCACCACGATCCCGAATTCGCGAAACAGGCGACCTACGAAGCCTTCAAGGAAGATGATGGGAAGGAATACCACGGCCAGGGTGATGGAGGTCGCAATAACAGCGAAATAGATCTCCTTGGATCCTTCCAGCGCCGCCTGGTGCTTGTTCATCCCTTTCTCGATCTTCTTATAAATGTTTTCCGTTACCACGATCCCGTCATCCACAACAAGTCCCGTGGCAAGCACGATGGCCAGCAATGAAAGCACATTGATGGTAAAGCCCATCAGGTACATAATGAAAAAGGCGCCGATCAGTGAAACCGGGATGTCTATCAGGGGGCGGAGGGCAATGACCCAGTCGCGGAAGAACAAATAGATGATCATCACCACCAGCAGGAAGGCGATCATCAGGGTCTCTTCCACTTCCAGGATGGATTTTTTGATGAACTTGGTCTGGTCCAGCGCGATATTCAAGGAAATATCTTCGGGCATATCGCTGCGGATGTCTTCCAGCCGCTTATAGAATTCATCAGAGATGGACACATAGTTTGCACCCGGCTGGGGAACAATGGCCAGGGCGATCATTGGAATGGCATTGCCCTTGAGGATGCTTTCCTCATTCTCGGGTCCCAAAACCGCTTCGCCCACATTGCGAAGGCGGATATCGGCTCCATTCACATTTTTGATGATGAGGTTGTTGAATTCTTCTTCAGTATTCAGCCTTCCAAAGGTTCGTACGATCAATTCGGTGCTGCTTCCTGATATTTTTCCTGAAGGCAACTCTACATTCTCTCTCAGGAGTGCCGCCTGCACGTCTCCCGCCGTAACGCTATAAGCAATCAGTTTGGCGGGATCGATCCAGATCCGCATCGCGTAGCGTTTTTCCCCCCAGATCTGGATACCGCTCACTCCCTGGATGGTTTGCAATCTCTCAACGAGTACATTGTTCGCGTATTCGGTGATCTGGAGCTGGTTTCGCGTATTGCTCTGTACGGTCATTGAAAGGATCGCGTCTGAAGAAGCATCCGCCTTCGATACCACGGGCGGGGCATCGAGATCCGTAGGGAGCTGCCGCTGTGCCTGGGAAACCTTATCCCGCACATCATTGGCAGCCGCTTCAAGATCTACGCCCAGCTCAAATTCCACGTTGATATTGCTGCTCCCGTTGCTGCTGCTGGATGTGATATTGCGTATCCCCGCGATGCCGTTGACGGCTTTTTCCAGGGGTTCCGTGATCTGTGTTTCTATGATGTCGGCGTTGGCACCGGGATAAGCTGTGCGCACACTGATATTCGGCGGATCTATGGCCGGGTAATCACGAACCCCGAGGAACTGGAAACCGATCACACCAAATAACACGATCAGCACATTCATCACGATCGCCAGCACAGGTCTTCGCAAACTGAGTTCTGATATATTCATAAGATCGTCGCTTATTGGGTGGCCACCGTGCTCTTCACGGTATCGGCGGCAGGCTTCCCGTTATTTACAATTTTTGATATCTGGATCTTCGCTTCGGGCCTCACGCTGAGTAACCCGGTTACCACAACGGTATCACCGGGATCGACGCCATCCAGGATCTGGATCATCGTTGAATCCCTGATGCCCGTTGTGACATCAGCGAAGATTGCCGTACCACCTTTATAAAGGATCAGCTTTTTACCTCTAGCCTGCGGAAGCACTGCCTGCGTGGGAACCAGCAGCGCATTGGGATCGGGATCAAAAGTGAGCTTCACTTTGGCAAAGGCCCCGGGCAGTAGTCCCGGTTCCTTACCGATCACCTGCGCCCTGACCCTGAGAGTGCGCGTATTTTCTGAAACATTCGACTCGGTGGCAATGATCTTCGCGGCAAGTTGCTTATTGGCGCCTTCATAGTTGAAACTTACCATCTGGCCGATCTTCAGGGCGTTTGTATATTTTTCTGGTACTGTAAAATCAAGTTTTAGCTGTTCGGTCTGGTTGATCGTGGCGATCACGGTGGAAGGTGTCACATATTGCCCGGGACTGATCGCTTTCAATCCCAGTTTACCGGAAAACGGCGCACGGACCTCTGTTTTCTGAATGCTGGTGCGGATGATTCCGATATCAGCTCTCAGGTTATTTACCTGGAGAAGGCTAAGATCATAATCCTGCTGGCTGATCCCCTGGATCTTCAACAACTCTGACTGCCTTTCCTCTGTTTTTTCAGCGATTTTTAATTGTACCTGGAGCTTATTCAGCTGGGCCTGCAGATCACCGTCATACAATTTGGCCAGCAGGGTACCCCGGCTGACATATTTTCCTTCGCCCACGTTCAGGCGCACGATGCGCCCGGAAACCTCCGGATGGATCTCAGCCACTTCATTGGCAACAATGGAACCCGGCACTTCCAGGGTTTCCTGGAATACCTGGGGCCTTACCACGTATCCCTCAACCCTCATTGGCGGAGGTTTGCCACCGCCGGATTTCTGTTGCGTGGTAGAAGCTTTTTTCTTTCCGCAGGAAACCAGCAGGAAAACCGTGAATATGAAAATGATCTTAGGTGTAAATCGCATTTCGTTAAATGGTTAATGTTCGGCCAATGAATAAAGGTAAATCAATCCCGCAAGGATTTGGACGTCAAAACTTTCACGAGCTTTCACTGGATTCCGGAATCCTGGATTTCGGATTTGGATTTGCGATTTTGGATTTCCATTCATCCGCAAATATCACCACTCATAATCCCTTTCGAAAC
>CAMLEM010000346.1 GCA_946479005.1 uncultured Chitinophagaceae bacterium
TGATGCTGGGGATAATGCTGGGTTCAGCGTACCTGCTGATGTATGTAAGTAAATCCTTATAATTCTTTTGTTTCCCACAGATCTCCCAAATTAAACACAGATCTCCCAGAGAAAATGCCGATTTTCGAAACAGTAAAGAGGCTTCGAAACGATGGAATCTAATCTGTATGATCCGTGAAAAAATCTGTGAGATCTGTGGGAAACAACTCTCTTCAATCAAACATTTCCTAATATTGAAGAATGAAAAACATTCTTCTACTCCTGGCCTCCGTTTGTCTGGCCAGTAGCCTTTCAGCCCAACAAAGTTTTAAGATACCATTTGAGAAATTTACCCTCCCTAACGGGTTGGAAGTGATCTTTCATATCGATCGATCCGATCCTGTTGTGGCGGTTTCACTCACCGCCCACGTAGGTTCAGCAAGGGAAAAGGCCGGGAGAACCGGTTTCGCCCATTTGTTCGAACACCTGCTTTTCCTGGAATCGGAAAATCTCGGCAAAGGTGGATTGGATAAGATGAGCGCCAGGATCGGGGGTTCTGGCGCCAATGGTTCCACCAACCGCGACCGCACCAATTATCTTCAAACCGTGCCCAATGATGCATTGGAAAAAATGCTTTGGGCTGAAGCGGATAAACTGGGATGGTTCATTAACACAGTGACCGAACCGGTGCTGGCGAAGGAAAAGCAGGTGGTCAAAAATGAAAAGAGGCAGAGCAATGATAATGTTCCTTACGGGCATACAAGTTATGTGATCGACAAAGCAATGTACCCGGAAGATCATCCTTATAACTGGCAGGTGATCGGCTCCCTCGAGGATCTTCAGAATGCGACCCTTTCCGACGTAAAAGAGTTCTTCAATCGGTGGTATGTCCCCAATAATGTAACCCTGGTAGTTGCCGGTGATTTTGATCCGGTTCAGGCAAAAAAATGGGTGAATAAATATTTCGCGGAGATAAAAAAAGGACCGGAGGTGAAACCCTTGCCAAAACATTCGGGGGTGGTGAAAGAAAACCTGAGATTATACCACGAAGATAATTTTGCCCGACTGCCTCAACTTGTTTATTCCTGGCCTACAACCGAAATATATCACCCCGATTCATACGCGCTGGCTGTGCTTGAAGAATATCTCGCCACGGGAAAGAACGCTCCCCTGTATAAGGTGCTGGTTGAAGAGAAGAAGCTTACAGGCGACGTTTCGATGTTCAATTCAAATTCGGAACTGGCGGGCCAGCTGTATTTATTGGTCACGGCTTTCGGAAACAAGGACCTGGATGAAGTGGCTGCCGCCATTTCCGAGACCTTCGCAAGGTTTGAAAAAGAAGGAATTCCGGAGAAGGATCTTTTGCGGATAAAGGCGGGGCAGGAACGACAATTTTATAATGCGCTCTCCAGTGTACTTGGAAAGGGGGCCGTACTTGCGCAGTACAACATTTTCGCCGGTGACCCGGGGTTCATCGACAAAGACATCAAGGGTATGCTGGCTGTAACCCGTGACGATGTAATGCGTGTTTATAATAAATACATCAGGGGAAAGAATTTCGTTGCAACCAGCTTTGTCCCCAAAGGCCAGGTTGAACTTGCCCTGGAGAATTCCACCAAAGCAGAAGTGGTTGAGGAAAAGATCGCCGCCAATGACGCCGAGGAAGTGGACCCCAATGTGAACGCGAGCTATGAAAGGACCCCTTCCAGTTTCGACCGAAGCAAGGAACCCCCCTATGGGGCCGAGCCTAAGATCAGGATCCCCCTCATTTGGGAATCCAAACAGGCTAATGGGATGCAGGTTTACGGGATTCAGAATAATGAAGTGCCATTGGTGCAGTTTGAGATTTTCATCGAGGGAGGATTGCTCCTCGAGGATGTGCATAAAGTTGGAGTTTCCAATATGCTGGCCCGTATGCTGATGGCCGGAACAAAGAATCGTTCTGCGGAAGAGCTCGAAGAAGCCATTCAACAACTCGGGGCATCGATCAACGTGAATGCAGGAACCGAGGGGATCAGCATCACTGCCAATACCCTGGCCAGGAGTTACCAAAAAACATTTGACCTGGTACGGGAGATCCTCCTGGAACCACGCTGGGATGAAAAAGAATTTGAGCTGATCAGGCAAAGTGTATTAAGCCAGATACGCCAGCAGGAAGGAAATCCCAATGCAATTGCCACCAACCAGTACAATGCGCTTATTTACGGGGCAGAGAACATCCGGTCAAAAAACCTGCTGGGAACCGATGCTTCTGTCAAAGGCATCACAATGGATGACCTGAAGGCGTATTATTCAAAAAATTTCTCTCCCACGGTGGCAAAGATGCACGTGGTGGGTGCGCTGGACAAACAGAAGATCACCGCGGCCCTCCCGGCACTGGTAAAGGGCTGGAAAGCGAAACAGGTAAAGATCCCCGACTGGACCCCGCCTGCTGCCCCATCCACTGCGAAATTGTATTTCTATGATGTGCCCGACGCAAAGCAGTCCGTGATCCGCATCGGCTATCCCGCCCTGGCTGTTACCCATCCTGATTATTATCCTGCGACGGTGATGAACTATATTTTTGGGGGAGGCGGCTTCGCCTCTCAGCTGACACAGGAATTAAGGGAAGGCAAAGGCTACACTTATGCCATCAATTCGAATTTTTCCGGTACAAGGGTGGCGGGGCCGTTCACCATTGCCACAGGTGTACGCACCAATGTAACCCTGGAATCAACACAACTGATCCGCTCCCTTCTCGAAAATTATGGAAAGGATTATGATCCCGACGATCTCGCTACCACAAAAAGTTTTCTCATTAAAAGCAATGCCCGTGCTTTCGAAACTGCGGGAGCGAAATTAAATATGCTTGGAAATATCAGCCGGTATGGATGGAAATATGATTATGTGAAGGATCGGGAAAAGGTCGTAAAGGAAATGACCGTGGAAAAGATCAGGAAGCTGGCCGGCCGGTATCTCGATGCCAATAAGATGGTGTGGTTGGTAGTGGGTGATGCGAAAACACAGTTGGAAAATCTGAAGAAACTGGGTTTTGGGGAACCGGTATTATTGAATCCTGCTACGAAGGGGTTTTAAATTTTTGTTTCCCACAGATATCACAGATTAAATGCGGGTTTTCGAAACAATAAAAAGCCTTCGAAACGTTAGAATCTAATCTGTGTATTCTAAGTTCCCTTTTCTGCCAAATTATTTTGTTTTTAGTTTTTT
>CAMLEM010000347.1 GCA_946479005.1 uncultured Chitinophagaceae bacterium
AAACATCCTGCACCTTATTTTCATCAAATATGATGATATCGGCAGCATATCCTTCCCGCAAAAGACCCCTGTCGCGCAGGTTGAATTTCTGGGCTGGAAGGGAGGTCATCCTTCGAATGGCTTCTTCAAGGCTGATCACTTTTTCATCCCGAACATATTTCGCCAGCACACGGGCATTGGTGCCATACCCCCTGGGATGGGGAAACCCGTTCCCGAAAACACGAATGGAAGCATCACTGGCGAACATATTGTAAGGGTACTTCATAATGCGTTTGATGTCTTCTTCACTCATTCCGTGGAAAACGGCACTGGCCCCACCCGCCATCATAATGTCAATGACCGTCTCCGCCTCGGCCTTTGCCTTGTGCTTCCGGCCTTTCATCAGGTTGATCTCTTCTATGCTTTTGCCATTGTAGGTGCTGTCTGCTGAAAAATACGCGACCACCGCGTAACCGAAATGTTTCAGCTTCCTCTTTTTCAGTCTGGCCAGCATAGAATTGATCACGTATTTCCTGATCTCCGGGCGCTGCAGCCTCGCACGAATGGAATCCTGCCCATCCGCCAGCACATCGTCGGGCAGAAGCGTGCTGATCGAAGTGCTGCTGGCTGTGTAAGGGTATTGGTCAATGGTCACTTCAACTCCTTCCTGCCTGGCCTTTTCTATCATCGGCACCGTTTCCCTGCTTCTTCCCCAGTTATGCTGACCGCTCAATTTAAAATGTGAGATCTGCACCGGGATCTTCGCTTCTTTCCCTATGGTGAGCGCCTCTTCGATGGCATAAGTCACACTGTCGCCTTCATCCCGCATATGCGTGGCATAAACGCCGCCATAAGCGGAGGCGATCCTTGCCAGGGAAATGATCTCAGGCGTTTTTGTATAGGTGCCGGGAATGTAAATCAGCCCGGTGGATAGTCCAACGGCCCCGTCCTTCATTGCTTTCTCAACGAGGGCTTCCATTTTTTTCATCTCTTCTGCGGTCGCCTCGCGGTTCGCCCTTCCCAGGATCGCTTTCCGGACATCATTATGCCCGATTAGAGTCGCTACGTTGATGGATAGTTCCAGGGAATCTATCCATTTGAGGTAGCTTCCAATATCGCGGTTGGAGGAACCGCAATTTCCCGTCACGCAGGTCGTCACGCCATCAAGAATGAAATTGGCAGCCCGTGGATCTCTTTGTTCATCCTCTTCAATATGGGTGTGGACATCAATGAAGCCGGGGGAAACGATCCTATGGCTCGCGTCAATGATCTTCGCTGCCTGGTGAGGGAGCGCTTTTCCGATCGCGAGGATCTTTCCGTCCTTTATTGCCACATCACCATAAAACCAACTGTTGCCGGTACCATCAATGATGCGGCCGTTTCGAATAAGAATATCACAGGCGGGGTTCTGCGCAATACTGTGGAGCGGCAGAAGCAGGAGTAAAAGGAGGCTTTTCACAAAGGAAAGTTACAAAAATATAAAGCAGGGAAATGTTAAGGGGTTCTGTTATGTGGAATTAATTCTTCAAAAATCCATCCATTGATTTTTTTCCTGAATCATTATGGCCTGGAAAAGTTCCAGGGAGTCGCTTTACGGGTGAAGGGGCGTGCTAACTGGCACGATATTTTGACCTGTAATGGTGAACACAAAAAAGAAGAATATGCAAAAAAGTAAAGTGGGATTGTTATTAGCTGCGGCAGCCGCTTATGGTGCTTATAAATACTCAAGATTGTCGCCTGAGAAAAAGAATGACCTGATGACCCGTGGAAAGGATATGTTGAATAAGAATCTCGGTGGCCTCAGCACTTTATTCAAGAAAAAGTCAACAGTGAACGGAAGCGGTTATTGATTCTATTTGTTTAGTGTTTTTATAACTTTTGTTCATGTTGCTGAGATTGGGTCGTTTTATACGACCCTTTCTTTTATAGGTGAATTTGACGAATTACTCGAATTGCACAAATAAAAAACTCCTGATTAAGAATTGTATTTATTGGGTCGGCTAGTCTTTTTTAAAGAATTCGTAGCTGGTGTTTTCAATAAAGCCTCCCACCCGGAATATCATTGATCGTACTTTATTGCCATCTGTGTTAAAAATGATCACGCGGTTCCCGTATAGTGGATCATTCCAGGTACTGAGAAAGCGATTGCCACCCAGCGGATCCAGCCTCAACTCTTTGGAACTATGATGCTGAAATTTGGCTACCAGCTGTCTTCCCTCCAGTTTTATATCCATAGCCCCGTAGATATCGTGTTCGTAATGCCCGGCGTAGGAAGGCAGGGGGACCGTTGTTTTCGGGTTCATCTTCACGCTATCGCGCCTTAAGTCCATCTGGCGGTCATAGCTGGAATCATACCCCTGTTTCATCTTTAAAAAATGCTGACTGTAATCCCGGTACGGAAGGTCGAGGTAAGAATCGATGATCTCCCATTTCAGGTCCTCGTAAAAATGATTCTGATCGGTGTTCGTGAATACGGCGATACCCAGGTTCTCTTCGGGAAGAAGGGTTACACTGGTTACAAATCCATTCACACCGCCCGTATGGGAAACGATCTTCCTGCCGGCATATTCTTCCAGGAACCAACCCAGCCCGTACAAGGAGAAATGTCCTTTATTAAAGACCGATCCACCGCTGCCGAGAATGGATTGAGGCTCCCAGGTGGCAGCGATCGCCCGGCCATCGATCACCTGCTTCCCCTCTATCTTCCCCTCCTGCAGCTGTGCCAGCATCCATTTGCTTATATCAACGGCGGATGAGGAGATGCTCCCCGCCGGCCCCATACCCTCAAGTTTTCCGAAGGCGACCATTTTAATTTTGTCATCGTGAACGGTATGCGGGAAGGCGATATTCGAGGCCATACGCAGGTCAAATACCGTGGGAGTGGTCCGGCTCATGCCCAGGGGTGAAAAAATATGGTCCTGGAGATATTTTGCCCAGGTTTTACCGCTTACACGACGTACCACTTCTCCTGCGGCGGCAAATGCTGCATTGGTGTATCCCCATTTGGCACGAAAGCCGTGCATAGGTTCCAGGCGCGAAAATTTGTCGAACACTTCCTCCTGCTTCAGGTCAGAGTCGAAGAACATAAAATCTCCCTGGAAAGTTTCATATCCCATCCGGTGGCTGAGGAGGTCTTTTATGTTCACTTCCTTTGTGACCCAGGGGTCACTCACCCTGAACTCCGGCCACCATTTCACTACCTTATCC
>CAMLEM010000348.1 GCA_946479005.1 uncultured Chitinophagaceae bacterium
GGAAGGCTGAAACGTTGGGAAGATAAGTTGAAGGCAGTTTTTCCCTGGCGGTCAATCGGCGATTATTATATCATCAGCCTCGAGAAAAAATAACTTTATAAAAGATCCTTGAGTTTTTCCGAATACCTCGCCAATAATTTTTCCTGGAATCCCCCGGGGTTGGCTCGTGCAAAATGTTTACTGCAAAGCAAGCCCATCGTTATTCCTTTCTTATTTTTGAGTCCCTTCCTCTCCTTTCTTTTCCAGCGTTTCTCCGTGACGCGGTAAAAAATATCGTCCAGGGCATCAAAGCCTGTCAGTTTCTGAAAAAGTTGTTTGATAAAATTTTCACGGGGTCCTTCAGGTTCCAATTTCCGGAATTTTGCCGTGGGAAGAAAATTTGCCGTCCAGTCCTGGTTAATCCGGAAAAAAGTATTTACGGTCTTTTCACCCGCCACCGGTAGAAGGGTCTTCATTTCTATGGCAGTAAAGATATTCTGATCCTCTATGCGCAGGGCCAGCTCATCGATATAATAGTTCATACAATACTGATGCTGCCTACCCGTAAGGAAAGTGAGCTTCTTGTAAAGATGCATCAAAGTACGCGCAACCCACATTCTCCCGGGCCGGGTGATGATGAAGTAATCAAAGTCTGCATTATCGTCGGCATAGTTCTTAGAAAGTGAACCGGATATCGCAACTGCGGACACGAAAGGAAACTGGTAGAGAAAACGGCCAGTTCGTTTTGCTTTATCCAGTAACCTTTCAGCCCGCTGGTTTCCCTGCTGTCGTTTATGTTGTAGCAACGGATTGTTCTGGAGAGAATAAAAATTATCAAAGAAATAGATCTTCCCATCTTCCAGCAGCTGACGGAGGCATTCCAGGAAAACGGGTTCGGGAAATTTCGCACCGAGGAATTCCCGGATCTCATCACAGGTCAGGGGATAGTGAAAAATATCAAAGTATGCCAGGGTGCGGGTAATGGATCGCTGGCCGGCGACCAGGTCGGCCTCTGAAGCGGGCTCATAGGTTTTGATTCTATACAAAAAGGACTGTGACAATGGCAACCTGGTTTTAAATTTTATCGATTGTCATCCGGTGGTCAGTGCATCTAACAATATTATGGCAGAGCCGGTCTTACAACCCGTTTCAATCATTCAAAACGGGAGGATCTCAAGCTTCGTTGCCCATAAAAAGAACTATTTGATAAAGAAGCGGGCCTTCGATCTCCTCTTCTCAAGCTTTATGATCCTGTTCGTGATCAGATGGCTCACACCCCTGCTGGCTATTTTGATCCCAATTACCAGCAAAGGGCCCGTATTTTTCCTTCAAAGAAGGATCGGCCGGGGAGGAAGATCTTACACCTGCATCAAGTTTCGCACAATGGTTTGTAATGATGAAGCCGATCATCGGCCGGCTACGCTGAATGATGAGCGCATAACTCCCATCGGTCGCTTTCTGCGGCTATCTAACATCGATGAGCTTCCCCAGTTTTTTAATGTGTGGATGGGTGATATGAGCGTGGTAGGACCAAGACCCCATATGTATTCGGATTGTACGCGTTTTACATTTGTCATTCCCTCCTATCCATTCCGGCACCTCGTCAAACCCGGCATTACGGGCTGGGCACAGGTGAATGGGTTTCACGGGATCACGGTGGATTATGAAAGCATCGCGCTTCGTTATTATTGGGATGCACAATATGTAAGAAGAGCCGGCTTCTCCCTCGATCTCTCCATCATTGGAAGAACAATTCTTCTCACCTTTAAGAATATACGGCTGGCATTGAAGAGGCCTGCAGCCATTTGACCATCCCCCGTCGTTTGCCGGATGATCATAAGGACCAGGGCTTAAACGGTCCCCTTCTCCCCGCTTTGCGTTATATTTATGGCAACCGATGCTGCTGCGCCATATTCCATTCCTCAAACAGGTTTTGCTCTACAGCGTGACCGCCGTAGGGGGTCCCCAGGCCCATATGGCAATGATGATGAAGACCTTCGTAAAGAAAAGGCCTTATGTTACCGAAGAGGAACTGATGGAATACAATGCTTTTTGCAATCTCCTCCCCGGCGCATCCTCCACCCAGACCGTAACCCTGATCGGCTATAAACGCGGGGGCGTTCCCCTGGCTGTTTTGACCCTTATCGTCTGGATCCTGCCGGCCAGTTTGCTGATGGGTGCACTATCTTTTTTGCTGCATTACATTGACAGGAAGGAGTTGGGCACTGATATTTTCAAATTTCTCCCCCCGATGGCTGTTGGTTTTCTCGCCTACGCTGCCATCGTCGCTTTTCCCCACGCCGTACGGAATCTCATCACCTGGATAATAATGGCGGTTGGGGCGGTGATCACTTATTTCTTTTTCACTTTACCCTGGATCTTTCCTGCCCTGATCCTGGCTGGCGGGCTCGTAACGAATGTGAGCCACAAAAGGATCCCGCAGGTTGAACATAAACCCAGGAAGATCAAATGGTGGAACTTCTGGCTCTTTGGAATGATCTTCATCATACTGGGGATCGTTTCCGAAGCTGCCCGAAAAAATAACTGGCCCGACCGTAAACCGATCAACCTGGCGGAAAATATGTATCGTATGGGCTCGCTGGTATTCGGAGGAGGCCAGGTACTGATGCCGATGATGTATGAGCAATACAGTGTGCGCCCCGATGTGGCGAAAAGAAAAGATCCCAACCGAATTCGCATTGATAAGGAAGAAATGTACACGGCTATGGGAATTGTGAGAGCTGTACCGGGACCTGTATTTTCCATTACGGCTTTCGCGGGAGGAATGGCATTGAAAGATATGGGCCCCGAAATGCAGGTACTCGGTTGCCTGATCG
The DNA here is from genome assembly GCA_946479005.1 of uncultured Chitinophagaceae bacterium. The sequence goes on from CAMLEM010000348.1 coordinate 2,817, forward strand.
GAATGGTGGGCATTTTTCTTCCCAGTGCGTTACTGGTGCTATTCTTCTTCCCGATCTGGGATAACCTGAAAAAATATGCGGTGGTCTATCGCTCCCTCGAAGGCATCAACGCCGTAGTGGTGGGGATTATGGTGGCTTCAACGGCTTATTTTATGAAAGATGTAAATCTTCTGGATGTAAATATCAGCAGCCTGGTCAATGCCATTGTGATACTGGGTACTTTCCTCCTCCTGCAATTCACCAGGCTTCCTGCTCCATTGGTAGTGGCGGCTTGCCTAATACTTGGATTTGTATTCTAGATGCCTGAGTGAACTCAAAGCCCGGTGCCTGAGTGAACTCGATGCCCGGTGCCTGAGCGGAGTCGAAGG
>CAMLEM010000349.1 GCA_946479005.1 uncultured Chitinophagaceae bacterium
GGAGAAACGTGAAAACGGGAGATGAAAAGATCGTGCGCGGCAATGATGTGATAAGGCAACGCGCTTATTCCTGCGTGGTGGTCTTTGAACCCCGCATCTTTGATCTTATTCCGTTCACGGGTAAATTCTCTCTCATCGATCTCTACCTGGCGCTGGCCGGTGAACACCCGATCTATGGATTTGAACACGCCGGGGATAAATGGGTGGATGTGGGAAGACCCGAATCGGTACCTGTAGCAGAGATGCTTTTTAGTTAATAAAACTGAAATACCCGCCTCACGGTACGACCTTTGCAGCTGATTCAGCTAACTTTCAGCCATTAGACGTCAAAAAATGAAGAAGTTCCTCCTTACTTTCCTGGTGGTGACCCTTTGTGTTGCGGTCACTGCCCAATCGAACTACGATCACAAAGAAGCATTCAATCCCCAGTTCTACCCCTACCCCGGCAATGATTTTCGCAGTGCGAGCGGAGAGCCCGGACCCCGTTATTGGCAGAACCGCGCCGACTATGTGATCGATTGCCGGCTCGATACGATCTCGCATAAGGTCAGCGGGCGGGTATCCATCCAGTACACCAACAACAGCCCGGATAAAATGAAATTCCTCTGGCTCCAGCTGGATCAGAACATCTATAAAAAGGATTCGCGGGGTTCTGCCACTACCACGCAAACAGGAGGTCGCTGGGCAAACGCGGGTTTCACTGAAGGCTACCAGTTGAAGGAGGTGAAGGTGAATGATTCTTACCAGCCGAAATATACAGTGAGCGATACCCGGATGCAGGTCTGGCTGAATGAGCCGCTGGCAGCGCAGGGTGGAAAAACGAACATAAGCATCCAATTTGAATTTACCATTCCTGAATACGGGACGGACCGGATGGGAAGACTTAGCACGAAAAACGGTGTGGTCTACGAGATCGCACAATGGTTTCCGCGGATGGCCGTTTATGATGATATCAACGGATGGAATACGATGCCGTATGTGGGCGCCGGTGAGTTCTATCTTGAATACGGAGATTTTGATTACAGTATAACAGCGCCGGGGAATTTGATCCTGGCAGGCTCGGGAGAATTACTGAACCCGGCGGAGTGTTATACTGCCGAACAGGTTTCACGCTGGGAAAAAGCAAAGAGCAGCGATGCCACCGTAATGATCCGGAGCGACAGCGAGGTGACGAACAGGAATTCGCGGCCGGCTGCAAAAGAAATCACCTGGAAATTCAGGATAAAGAATTCACGTGATATCGCCTGGGCGGCGTCCAGGGCTTTTGTGCAGGATGCGGCGAGAATAAACCTTCCCAGTGGCAAGCCTTCCCTGGCCATCAGTGTTTACCCTGTAGAAAGCATCGCCAAAAACGGCTGGCAGCGATCCACGGAAATGGTAAAAGGTTCGGTTGAACATTATTCAAAGATGTGGTACGAGTATCCCTATCCCGCGGCTACCAATGTGGCCGGTATTGTCGGTGGAATGGAATACCCGGGTATCGTTTTTTGCTCCTACAATGCTTCAGGCTCCGGCCTCTGGGGCGTAACCGATCACGAATTCGGGCATACCTGGTTCCCGATGATCGTTGGCAGCAATGAAAGGAAATACGCCTGGATGGATGAAGGGTTCAACACTTTCATTAATGATATTTCTACCGCTGAATTCAATAAAGGTGAATTTAAGGAAGGGGGGTTCTTTGGCGACCCCAATTCAGGCTTTATGGTGAAATACACTTTCGGTGAAACGATGGATGAGCTCGATAATATCCCGGAAGTGATCCAGCAGGGGAACCTGGGTGTGGTGGCCTACCTGAAACCTTCCCAGATGCTTACCGCCTTACGGGAAGTGGTGCTGGGTAAAGAAAGATTTGATGCGGCCTTCCGGGAATACATCCAACGATGGGCCTATAAGCATCCCACTCCCTGGGATTTCTTTCATACAATGGAAAATGTGGCAGGGGAAGATCTTTCCTGGTTCTGGAGAGCCTGGATCTTTAATAACTGGAAGCTGGATCAAACGGTTAAGTCGGTGATCTACCAACAGGAATCTGCTTCCAATGGCGCATCCATAACGATCGAAAACCTGGAAAAAATGCCAATGCCTGTGACGGTGCTGGTAAAAGAGACGAATGGAAAATCCCATCGCCTCGATCTCCCGGTGGAAATATGGCAGCGCGGTGCTACCTGGACCTTTTCCGTTCCCACTACCAGCGAGATCACTGAAGTGATCCTGGATCCTGATAAAAAATTACCGGACTGGAACAGGGAGAATAACAGTTGGAAAAAGAAAGCTTTTTAATCGTGTAAAATACCCTACCTGATATGTACTTTCCCTTCCGCGAGTTTCTTACCCAGCGCATCGCCAATCACCACATAATAGATCCCGGTGTTCACCTGCTGCAGGTCAACCGGCAACAGGGTATAAAATCCACTTACCTGGAAAGTGCGGTTGTAAACCATCGCACCTTTTGAATCAAAGATCGCCAACACGCGTTTGGTATCCACTCCACCCTCATTATAATAAGCCACGCTAAACCGGCCGTCATTGGGTGAGGGATAAATGAATAGCCTGGAGCTCGCTGTTGCCGTGATGGTGATCAGCGGCGAGAGATTCGCGCAAACCAATCCACTGGGCCAGGTTTCCTGGACAGCTACCTGGTAAGTGCCAATACTATCGACGCCCACCACTTTGGTATTACCGGTAATGCCGGGTGCCGCTACGCCGTTATACAACCAGGCATAGGATATCAGCCCGCCACTGGCACCGCCGATCAACGCAGTGATCGTAGTGGTTTGACCGGGAAGAAGGCTTGTCAACGGAGAAGCCGTCAGATTCACGGTCGGTACATTTCTCACGGTAAGAAGCGCATCATCCGAGATTGCCGGTGTGGTGCAGGTATTATTTGACAACAACGCGCGATACCGGTTGTTATTCATCACGAAGAGCGCATTTGATACCGTATAGCTTGAAGAATTCGCCCCTGAAATATTGTTCCAGCTGCTGCCCCCGTTGGTGCTTACCTGCCATTGGTAATTCACCGGTCCCGGTGCTCCTGCTACAGTGAAAGTGGCATCCTCCCCGGAACAAATCTCCACGTCTATGGGTTCCTGGGTGACCAGGACCGGCTGCACCACGGTCAATATGGCAGCATTTGATTGCAGGGCCGGGG
>CAMLEM010000350.1 GCA_946479005.1 uncultured Chitinophagaceae bacterium
TTACATCATTATTAGAGAAACATTTTTATAGGTTCATAATGCTGCCTTAAACCCAGTGTAACAATTGTGACAGTATATGCGGTGTAAAAGAGGGAAATTTGTATTTTAAGAGGGTACAGAAAATCTAAATAAAAACACTATGTTTTTTCAACACATTTACGACAAGAGCCTGGCACAGGGCAGCTATTTGATCGGCTGCCAGGCCACGGGAGAAGCCATTGTGATCGACGCGAAAAGGGATATAGACACCTACCTGGAGATCGCGAAGCAGAATAACCTGCGCATCACGCATATTGCCGAAACGCATATACACGCTGACTTTCTCTGCGGCTCGAGGGAGCTTGCTGCCGTAACGGGTGCCACGATGTACCTGTCGGCCGAAGGAGGTGAAGACTGGCAGTACGAGTTCCCGCACGTGGGACTTAAAGATGGTTATGTGATCAAGGTGGGTAATCTTTCCCTGGAAGTGATCCATACGCCGGGACATACACCGGAAAGCATCAGTTTCCTGCTCACAGACAATCCTGCAACGAGCCAGCCTATTATGATCTTAACCGGTGATTTCGTTTTCGTAGGTGATATTGGTCGTCCGGACCTGCTTGAAAAAGCGGCGGGTATCGCGGGCACAAAAGAAGTGGGAGCAAAGCAGATGTTCCAGTCATTGAAAAAGTTTGCAGCCCTTCCTGATTACGTCCAGATGTGGTCGGCACACGGCGCAGGTTCCGCCTGCGGAAAAGCCCTGGGTGCGGTGCACAGCTCTACAATAGGGTATGAAAAGATCCGCAACTGGGCCTTCCAGTATAAAGAAGATGAGAAAGGATTCATTGACTACCTGCTGGCCGACCAGCCGGAGCCACCAAAATATTTCGCGATGATGAAGCACCTGAACAAGGTGGATCGTCCCCTACTGGTCGAAGTGCCCAAGCACCCGAAATTATCCAAACAGGAATTCCTGGATGCCTATAAAAAAGGGATTAAGGTGATCGATACCCGTAACAAGACGGAGTTTGCCAAAGGATTCATCCCGGGTAGCCTGAACATCCAGGGCAATAATTCCTTTTCCACCTGGGCCGGCTGGTTGCTGAATTACCAGGAGCAGTTCATCCTGGTGGCGGAGGAAGGCCAGATGGATGACCTGACACGCAAGCTGATGCGCATCGGCCTGGATAATATGTATGGATACATTTCAGACATTGCCAGCCTGGACCTGAAGTTGCAAACCGCGAATTTGATCTCTTTTGAGGAATTCAGGAAGTACGCGGGCAGGGAAGATGTACAGATCGTGGATGTAAGAGGAGCGAGTGAGTATGAAGCGGGACATATAAAAGGCGCGGAGAATGTTTTTGTCGGCACGATCCAGGACAACCTGGATAAGATCAGCAAAAACAAGGAGGTGATCATTCACTGCCAGTCCGGCGACCGTTCATCGATCGCTTACTCGGTACTGGTGGCAAACGGCTTCACCCATATCAAAAACTATCCGGGCGGAATGAAGGAATGGAAGGAGAAGGGAGGACCTGTGGTGACACGGAAATCAAAGGTGACTGTCAATTAGTAATTATTTAAAACGATACAAGCCATGTTTGGGATATTAAAGAACCTGTTCGTTCAGAAAGATAATAAAGAATTAAAAGAAGCCATCAACAACGGCGCTTTCCTGGTGGATGTTCGCACCCCCGCTGAATTTTCATCGGGTAGTGTGCAAGGTGCGGTGAACATTCCCCTCGATAAGCTACCGGCGCAGTTGAAAACATTAAAAAACAAGAAAAACCTCGTGGTCTTCTGCGCGAGTGGGGGCCGCAGCAGCCAGGCAAAACGCATATTGGAACAAAATGGCATTCCGAACGTTATCAACGGGGGGAGCTGGCAGAATGTGAAGGAAGCCTGCTAACCCAATTGAATTTCCCTTTCTATTTCTATGATGAAGTATTTGAAGAAGTATGCACTCACCCTAATCGGCATTATGACGGGTGCCCTGGCCGGTTTTTTCTACTGGAGGCTTGTCGGCTGTAACTCGGGCAGCTGTTCGATCACTTCCAGCCCCGTGAACAGCACCATTTATGGTTCCATAATGGGAGGACTTGTATTTTCATTGTTTCAAAAAAACAAAACCCGCGAAGTTTAAGAGATGGCAACATTTTTATCCCAGCCCTGGCCCTGGTATGTGGCAGGTCCTCTTATTGGCCTTACCGTTCCTCTTTTGTTGCTCATTGGCAACAAATCATTCGGCATCAGCTCCTCGTTAAGGCATATTTGTGCCTCCTGTATGCCCGCCAACATTCCCTATTTCAAATATGAATGGAAAAAGGAAGTATGGAACCTGTTGTTCGTATTCGGCATTTTCCTGGGAGGAGCCCTGGCCATTAACCTGTTGGCGAATCCAAACCCGGTGGAGGTGAACCCGAAGCTGGCGGAGGAACTGGCTACATACGGTATCAGCAGTTACTCGAACCTGGTTCCTGAAGAGATCATCAACTGGCAATCGCTGTTCACACTGAAAGGATTCCTGGTGATGGTGGGCGGCGGCTTCCTGGTGGGATTCGGCACCCGCTATGCCGGCGGATGCACCAGCGGGCACGCCATTATGGGCTTATCGAACCTGCAATGGCCTTCCCTGGTGGCCACGATCAGCTTTATGATCGGGGGCCTCATTATGGCCAATCTCGTTTTACCCTTCATTTTATCACTCTAGCGTATAAAAAATGCAGCAGAACATAGTGGATATAAACAAGGATCTCGAAGCACGCTCACTGGATGCGATCTGCGTGAATGAAAGCCGCCTGGAACACAAATGGTATCACAACCTGAAATACCTGGTGGTGGGGATCTTATTCGGAATCGTGTTCGTAAAAGCGGAGGTGATCAGCTGGTTTCGCATACAGGAAATGTTCCGGCTGCAATCCTTTCATATGTATGGGATCATTGGAAGCGCCGTAGCCGTGGGAATGCTCTCCGTTTTCCTGATAAAGAAATTCAATATCAAAACAATCTATGGCGAACCGATCAGGATCTCACCGAAAACTTTTAACAAGGGACAGATCTATGGAGGATTGTTGTTTGGATTCGGCTGGGCCATTACCGGTGCCTGTCCCGGTCCCTTGTTCGCTCAAATTGGAACGGG
>CAMLEM010000351.1 GCA_946479005.1 uncultured Chitinophagaceae bacterium
CCCTTTATGCCAATATCCCGGGCATCAAGGTGGTTTCCCCAAGCAATGGCTATGATGCCAAGGGACTTCTCAAGCAGGCGATACGTTACGAAGAAGACCCCGTGATGTTTATGGAAAGTGAGCAGATGTATGGCGATAAAATGGAGATCCCTGAAGAGGAATATTACATTGAACTGGGCAAGGCCGATATCAAGAAGCCGGGAAGGGATGTGACCATAGTTTCTTTCAATAAAATGATGAAAGTGGCAATGGCAGCGGCCACAGAACTGGAAAAGGAAGATATCAGCGCAGAAGTCATTGACCTCAGGACGATCCGTCCCCTCGACTGGATGACCATCCTGGAAAGCGTGAAAAAAACGAACCGCCTGGTGATCGTGGAAGAACAATGGCCTTTCGGCTCTGTTTCTTCAGAAATCTCTTACCGGATACAAAAGGAAGGATTCGATTACCTGGATGCTCCCATCAGGAGGATCACCGCGGCAGATGCTCCCCTGCATTATGCGCCCAACCTGGTGAATGCCGCGTTACCGGATGTTCCCAGGACCATCAGGCTGGTAAAAGAAGTGATGTACCTTAAGAAATAACACCTGCACTCATTCAAAAGAATTTGAACCTATGGCGGATATTTTGATCATTGACGATGAAAAGGCGATCAGGAAGACCCTTTCGGAAATACTTTCCTTCGAGGGATACAAGCTGGAGGAAGCCTCTGACGGGGAGGAAGGATTAAAAAAGTTCAAAGAAAAGAATTACGATGTGGTGCTTTGCGACATCAAAATGCCGAAGCTCGACGGCATTGATTTCCTGCAAAAGGCCGGTGAGATCAACCCCGATATCCCCATCATTATGATCTCCGGTCACGGCAACATCGAAACTGCGGTGGAAGCAGTGAAAAAAGGAGCTTATGATTACATCTCCAAACCGCCCGACCTGAACCGGCTGCTCATCACCATCCGCAACGCGATGGATAAAAGCACCCTCGTAACCGAGACCAAAACATTGAAGAGGAAGGTTAGCCGGGTACAGGAAATGATCGGCGCATCCGCACCCATTCAAAAGATCCGGGAAACCATCGACAAGGTGGCCCCCACAGAAGCGAGAATACTCATTACCGGTGAAAACGGGGTAGGAAAGGAATTGGTGGCCCGCTGGATACACGAAAAAAGCAACCGCGCCTCAGGGCCGATGGTGGAAGTGAATTGCGCTGCCATTCCCACGGAACTGATCGAAAGCGAGCTGTTCGGTCACGAAAAAGGTTCATTCACCTCCGCCATCAAGCAAAGGATAGGCAAATTCGAGTCGGCCAATGGGGGTACCCTCTTTCTCGACGAGATCGGCGATATGAGCGCCAACGCCCAAGCCAAGGTGCTGAGAGCGCTGCAGGAAGGAAAGATCACCCGCGTGGGAGCTGATAAGGACATTAACGTGGACGTCCGGGTGATCGCAGCCACGAACAAAGACCTGTTGAAGGAAGTGGAGGCAAAGAATTTCCGCCTCGATCTTTACCATCGCCTCAGCGTGATCCTCATCCACGTGCCCTCCCTGAATGAACGCCGGGATGACATCCCGATGCTGGTGGGCCAGTTCCTTGATGATATCTGTTCTGATTATGGTGTGGCCCGGAAGGAAATTGATGAAGATGCCATTGGGCTGCTGCAGGAATACAATTGGACAGGAAATATCCGGGAGCTCCGTAACGTGGTCGAACGCCTCGTGATCCTTTCAGGAAAGAACATCAACGTGGACGATGTACGATCCTACGTGATGCCTAAATAGCGGAAGCGGCGAGGTTTTTCATTTCTTCCATACTTCTTATCAGTTTCAAATTGGAAGGGCTTTCTTCCAGCATCGTGCCAGCCGGACCGGAAAGGACGAACCTCGTTTCCGGGTAATGAGCACAAAGCGTTCTGAAAAATTCGTTGAGGTCCGTATTGATATGCGTGATCACGTGGGCATACACCATCGCTACGGGCTGCTCATCAAGATAGGAGCGGAGCGTATCGAGGTCCAGGTCCGGCCCGAAATAAACGGTGCGTTTCCCGTTCTTCCGGAAAAAATAATTCACAGCCAAAAGGGGTATCTCGTGATGTTCACCCGGGGGAGCAAAGATCAACACCGGGGGCGAGGTGTTTCCTTTGGGCTTCTCCAGGCCATCCGTGGCCAGGATGATCTTTTTTCGAATGATATGGCTTACGAAATGTTCCTGGCCCGGTATCACGTGGTTAGTGAGCCAGAGCAACCCTATTTTTTCAAGAAAAGGAAAGAAGATATTGGAGAGGCATTTATCAAGCCCGTATCGGAGGATAAGGCAATTCACCGTTTTTTCAAATCTCTCTTTATTGAGGTCGAGGCCCGCTTCCAGTAACTGGAGAACCTGGGCTTCATCATTATCCTTATTACAGGCACAGCTTACCACTTCCTGGATGGCTTCGGGACTGAGCTCAGCTATTTTTGAGATCTTATGCCCATTGTGGTATAAAAAAGAAACACGGAGCAGTTCCTTCAGGTCGTCGTTATCATAAATTCGGTGCTGGCTTTCCTTCCTTTGCGCCACGCAGAGGTTATAGCGCTGCTCCCAGGTACGGATCGTGTGCGCTTTGATACGGCAAAGGTTTTCAATATCGCGAATCGTGAAGCGGTTCATCTCCGGCCTGTAATTTATTGATTTCCCCGTGCTCACTTAACAAAACTTTTATTTTTTAAAATTTTGATAGACAAATATTTATAATAATTTTGTGTGCCTAAAAAACAGCAATGCCCATACAACATATCCTGGTTGTTTATCTCATTAGTACCTTGTTGGTTTTTCTCCCTTCTTTTGGACTCGCGCCCCTTTTCAGGGCGGCGGGTGCACCTGCCTGGAAGGCCTATGTGCCTTTTTATAACACCTGGGTGATGCAAGAGTTGACGAAAAGGCCAAAACACTGGGTATTTTGGCAATTTATTCCCGTGGTGGGCTGGTTCATTACGCCGGGGATCTTCATCGAATTCGCGAAAGCTTTTGGAAAATTCAGCCTGGGGCATCATACCGCTGCTGCCCTGGTTGCACCGGTATATTTCCCTTATCTCGCTTACAAGGAAAAGCCGAAGTTCATTGGCAAGGAAGGCGTGAAGCGGCACA
>CAMLEM010000352.1 GCA_946479005.1 uncultured Chitinophagaceae bacterium
CGCTTCGATGAAACCAAAGGATTCAAATTCATTTCATATGCCGTTTGGTGGATCCGCCAGTCGATCCTGCAGGCTTTGGCCGAGCAGGGAAGGTTGGTCCGTCTTCCACAGAACAAGATCGGCACATACAATAAAGCGAATAAGGCCTATATGGCTTTCGAGCAGGAGCACGAGAGGGAGCCTTCTACGGAAGAGCTTGCCGAGCTTCTCGAAATGAGCGAAACAGAGATCAATAACATATTCCAGAGTAACACCCGCCATACTTCACTCGACGCACCCGTGCACGAAGCGGAAGATGTGGCGATGGGAGACCTCCTGGAAGGAAGCGATGATACCGACGATGATGTGATGAAAGATTCCCTGCGCAACGAGATCCGCCGGGTGCTGAAATCACTTTCTCCCCGTGAGGCAGAGATCGTAAACGCCTATTTTGGACTCGACGGTGAGAACGGAGTAACGATAGAACAGATCGGCCAGAAATATGATCTTACAAAAGAACGCATTCGCCAGATCAAGGAAAGGGCGATCAAACGCCTCCAAAAAGCCCGCTACAGCAGCGCTTTGAAGGCATACCTCGGTTGATCTCAATTTTTTACTGGGTTAGTATATGACTCCGGCCCTCGGGCCGGAGTCTTTTTTTTGATCTTTTACGATGTTCAGTTGTTATTCACATAGCTCCCGGCATCATCCATACTGAACGATTTACAGTTATTTTTGGCGCTGAGCCCGGAATTATTAAAGAAAGCAGATGAACGCCACTGAAAGAATTCAATGCCTGATCATAGGGTCCGGCCCGGCCGGTTATACAGCCGCGATCTATGCCGCCCGCGCCAATATGAAACCAGTACTTTACCAGGGCATACAACCCGGAGGACAGCTGACGATCACAACGGAAGTAGAAAATTATCCTGGTTACGCCAATGGCGTGCAAGGACCCGAAATGATGGTTGATTTTGAGAAACAGGCCGCGCGAATGGGCGCCGATATCCGTTATGGGCTCGCAACAGCGGTGGATCTGTCTGCACCACCCTTTAAGGTGCAGATAGATGAGGAAAAATGGGTCGAAGCAGATTCCCTCATTATCGCCACAGGGGCTTCCGCGAAATGGCTCGGCCTGGAAAGTGAACAGCGCCTCAACGGTTTCGGGGTCAGCGCCTGCGCTGTGTGTGATGGATTCTTTTTCCGTGGAAAGGAGGTAGCCATTGTAGGAGCCGGAGATACCGCCGCCGAAGAAGCGCTGTACCTGTCAAAGCTCTGCACCAAGGTTCATATGATCATCCGCAAAGACACGATGAGAGCCAGTAAGGTGATGCAAGAGAGGGTTTTCAAAACACCCAATATCCAGATCTACTGGAACTCAGAGACCGTGGAAGTGATCGGGGAAAAGACCGTCAGCGCAGTGAAGATCCGGAACAATGTCACCGGGGAATTGTCCGAGATCCCGGTGAATGGATTCTTCGTGGCCATCGGTCATCAGCCGAATTCGGCGATATTCAAAGGGTGGCTGGAAATGGATGAGGCCGGGTATATCAGGACCGTTCCCGGAACGTCCAAAACAAATATTGAAGGTGTGTTTGCTGCGGGGGACGTGCAGGATAAGATCTATCGCCAGGCTGTAACAGCAGCGGGCAGTGGTTGTATGGCCGCCCTGGATGCAGAACGTTACCTCGGTGCAAAAGGAATTCATTGATCTATGCAGGATAAGATCACCATAGAAGTACTGAATGCAAGATTCCACGCATTTCACGGGTATTTCGAAGAAGAAAAAAAGACAGGCAACGAATTCGAAGTGGATGCCAGGGTGGTGATAGATCCCGCGGGCCTGTTAACGGGCATCAGCGAAACCGTCAATTACGTCACTCTTTTTGAGATCATAGAAAAAGAGATGCAGGAACCCAGGGAGCTGCTCGAGACCCTGGTGATGGAAATGGCCGGCAAGGTGCACAACGCATTCCCCGCCATTGAAAAGATCTCGATCTCCGTCACGAAGCTGAACCCCCCGATCTACCGCTTTTCAGGGAAAGTGCGGGTTCTTTATGAAAAGGAATATTAGATCAGGTGCGGTTCTTCGAGCGCCTGTTCACGATTCCCAGCGTCACAAAGATCATCAGTAATAAACTCACCAGTAATATTAAGGGTACAATTGCCATAGTAAGGTTTTACACCCTAAAACCCAAAAACCGTGCTATTATTAGTAGGTTGATAACCAGGCTAAATGACCTTTTTTTTCCAATGTCCGCTCCGTATGTAAAGAAAGGAAAGTATGAAGATCGAGAACCAGTACAGGATCTCCGAAGCCCAGGCCCAGATCAGGCCGAGGTTCAGGATCTTCAGGGTAACATAGATATAAATGGTATATAGGAGAATGGCACCGATCTCGATCAGCAGGTTCACCTTGGTATTGGCCGTTCCCGTAACTCCATTGAGCCATACCGTGGCGATGGCCATCAATAAGATCCCTGCGCTTATGATCCTTAGAACCGGGGTGGCTTCTGATATGAACCCGGGATCATTACTGTAAATACTTAAAAAGATACCGGGAATTACGTTGATGATGATGACCAGGATGGATGTAAAGGCAAGGCTCAGCAGCATAATCCGGGTGATCAGCTTCATCACTTCCTCTTTTTTTCCCTGGCCAATGATATTGCTGACCATTGCGTTGCTGGTACTGGCAAATGCCCAGCAAAAAATGCCCAGGATACCGAAAAGCGTACGCATCGTGTTACTGATAGCCAGCGGTCGTTCCCCAAGATGCTCAATGAAGATATATAGCACGAGACAGGCAATGATGCTGATCAGCCATTGCGCCACCAGGGGAAGTGACTGGTTGAAGACCAGGGTGGCCAGCTTCACCTCATAACGAAGCCGATCAAAAAGTGAAAAACGACGATGCATTTGTTTGAAGAAAATGATCCCGACCGCCACTGACATACCCGATATCTCGGCGATGACCGAAGCATAGGCTTCTCCATTGAACCCCAATTCCGGAAAACCCAGCTTACCATATATAAGCACGTAATCGAGAAAAATATTCAGGCCCGCCATTGTCCAGAATCCATATTTCATATAGCGGCTCTGGTTGGTCGCTACAAAAAGTGCGTTACTCATCTGGAATA
>CAMLEM010000353.1 GCA_946479005.1 uncultured Chitinophagaceae bacterium
AGACCCGTCCCAGCCGGTCCTCGCCGCGTTCGATCACGTAATCGTTGAAACAGTAGGTGTGGGACAAAGTGAAGTGGAGATCACCGGCCTTGCAGATGTCACCGTGGTGGTGCTGGTGCCCGAAGCCGGGGACGAGGTGCAAACAATGAAAGCCGGATTGATGGAGATCGCCGATATATTCGTGGTGAATAAATCAGACCGCCCCGAGGCTGACAATTTTGTGAAACACCTGCAGCAAATGCTTGCTCCCGCTTTCCGTAAACATTACCACGAAGTGCCGGTGATCAAAACCATCGCCTCCACGAAAGAAAATGTAGATGTTTTACTGAATGAGGTCCTGCACCAGCTTCAGAAATCACATCTCACGGATAAATATTTCTGGCTCCTCGCTGAGCGTGCCTATTACCTGATGGAGCAAAAGCGAATGAAGGACGTGGACAAGTCCGTGCTGAAGGAGGAGATCGAAAAGGCTTACCAGGCAGGGAATTTCAATCTTTACTCTTTTATTGAAAACAAATAAAAATGGAGACGATTCAACCAGAAGGATTGCCAAGAACTACAGCCTGTGAACCGATCAGTATCCGGGTGGAAGCCGGAAAGGTCTATTCCTGGTGCAGCTGCGGACTTACGGAAAAGGATCCTTTTTGCGACAGCAATCATAAGATGGTGATCGGTACCCCATTCAGAAGCGTAAAAGTGCTTTTTGAAAAGGAACAGGATGTACTCTTCTGCCGCTGCCGGCAAACGAAAACGCCGCCTTTCTGCGATCAATCACATCTTTCGCATCCCGGATGAAGATCATCGACACCTTTACCTTCTTCAACGAACTCGAACTACTCGAGTTCCGGCTCAGGCTGCTGGATGGATACGTGGATCATTTCGTGATCGCTGAATCAAACCTGACCCACGCGGGAGATCCCAAGCCTCTATATTTCCGCGACAACAAGGAACGTTTTTCCAAATGGAAAAATAAGATCACACATATCGTGGTGGAACAATCCGCCGCGGGGCTGGAATTCCGGCAAAACGACAACTATGATCCTGGCGCCGCATCCTGGAAACTGGAGAACGAACAAAGAAATGCCCTCCACCGGGCTCAGGAGCTGGGAGGAGATGATGATATCTTCCTCGTAGGAGACCTGGATGAGCTGCCCGATCCAGGGGTTCTTAAAAAATTAAATTCCATAATTGAGCCTGTGGCATTCTCTATGCTGTTCCATTATTATTTTATGAATTGCCAGAATATCGGAAAAGAAAGATGGTGGAATGGGACCATCGCCTGCAGGGGTAGGGACTGGAAGGCAAGCAGCCCGCAGTTCTTCCGCGACCAGCGCAATGAACTGAGCAGGACCAGGAAAGCGGGCTGGCATTTTTCCTACCTCGGCGGACTGGAAAAGATCCGGCAAAAGATCCGCTCCTTTGCCCATACCGAATTCAACCGCGAGGAATTCATCAATGAAGAGAACATCCTCCTTTCAATGAAGCAGGGCCGCGACCTGTTTGGACGGGAAGGTGTGAGTTATAAGTTCTTTCCGCTCGAATATTACCCTGCTATGCTCAGGAACCTGATGAAGGAATACCCGGCATTCGTTTACCCGGCACCCGCAAGCCCGGTTCAAAAGTTAATTTATTCACTGAAGCACCTGGCAAGATGAATCAACCTGCATCACCGCTCGTCTCCGTGGCGCTTTGCACTTATAATGGTGCCAGGTACCTCCGCCAGCAGCTTGACTCCATCACGCAACAGACGTACAGGAACATTGAAGTGGTGATCCTCGATGATGCATCCGGGGATGGGACACCGGAGATCATCAGGGAATATGCCGGTAAGGACGAGCGCATCCGTTACCAGGTAAATTCGGAAAACCTCGGCTACAACAGGAATTTTGAAAAAGCTATCTCGCTCTGCAGGGGCGAGATCATTGCCATCAGTGACCAGGATGATATCTGGGAACCCCGGAAGATTGAAACCATCCTGGAACATTGGCCGGATGGTTCGGATCTTGTTTTCTCCCTGTCGGGCAGATTCTACGAGGATAATCTTTCAGGCAGGATCGATGCCCCTGATGTTTTTTATAATGAGATCCGCGACACCCATCACCTCGTATTCAACAGCCCGGTACACGGTCACGCCATCCTTTTCAGGAAAAAACTCGTGAAGCACTGCCTACCTTTTCCCCCGGATGTTTATTACGACTGGTGGATCAGTATGCACGCCGCTTCCCTCGGTGTGATCGGCTGTGTTCCTTATACGCTCACCTGGCACCGGCTGCACCAAAAAAACAATTCCCGGCATCTCACTTCAATTACGGATAAGAAGGAAAGGGAAAGACAGCTTCGCAGCCAATGTGTTCATTTCATTGAAACCTTTATGAAAACGCCCTGGGCCCGTCCCGAAGAGAAAAGGTCTCTTTTGAAATATGCGGGGATCCTCCGGAAAATGGACGGAGACAGGTTTTCCTGGAATATGTTCGATTACGTGTGGAGCAACAGGAAGAAGATCTTTCATTACAAAAGGAAACCCCTTGTGTTCATCTCCCATTTGAAGCACGCCTATAAAATGGGCTGGAAAGGATTACTTTGAATCCTCCTTATTCGATCTCCACCATTTGTATGCTACGAAGCCAACGATCGCAAACGGAGCGAAAGCCAGGTACAGGATACCCCCGTTAAGCGCCTTGGCGGGTTTCTCACCCAACTGCTGTGCCGTCTTGGTACAGATCGAACACTGGCCGTAAGAAGGGGAGGCGGAAAATAAGAGAGTAAGAATAACGAGAACCAGGAACCACCGTTTCATAATGCAAAGTTACAAAAACGGGGGCGTTTTATCGCGCCCGGGCCAGCTTTTCAGCCAACTCCCTGAATTTCCCGCCCCAGCGTTCCCAGGAAAGATTCTCTTCGTAAAAACGCCGGCTGCTTTTTCTCAATGCTGTCATCGATTCCTTATTAAGAAGAGAACAGATCAGCTCTGCGTAATCCTCACCCTCTGCATTCAGTGGTTTTGCAAAACCGTTCACCCCATTCCGGACATAGGTGGTTACTCCGCCGGTATCTGTTGTGATCGAAGGAATCCCGTAAGCGGAAGCTTCACTAAAAACCACGCCCGCACATTCTGCCC
>CAMLEM010000354.1 GCA_946479005.1 uncultured Chitinophagaceae bacterium
CTGTTCCTTCGCCTTTTTGGAGGAATCCATTCTTCGGGTCAATTCCTTCTGGTAAAGGCGGGCGTATTTCATATGATCTTCATAATTGGTGGTGAAAACGCTGCTGCCATCGAAATTACTGCTCGCCACAAAATAGAGGTATTCCGTTTTGGGTGCATTTAACACCGCCTCAATCGATTCAATGGAAGGGGTACATATTGGGCCGGGCGGAAGCCCTGTATTCTGGTAGGTGTTATAAGGAGAAACGGTGCGCAGGTGGACGCCGGTGATCCTCTTGAGCCCAAAATCCTTCATTGCGAATTTCACCGTCGGGTCGGCCTGCAGGCGCATTCCTTTTTTCAGCCGGTTGATGTAAGTGCTGGCGATCTTCAGCTTGTCATCCGGCTTCCTGGTTTCTTCTTCTACGATGGAGGCCAGGGTAACAACCTCCAGGGGACGAAGTCCCTGGCTATCGGCTTTGGTCTTCCGTTCGCTGTTCCAGAATTTTTCATACGCCTGGAAAAATTCCCGGAATACACTGGAAGCGGTATTGTTCCATTTTAAAGTATAGGTGTACGGCATGGCAGCCGCCATCACCGTATTGGAGTCAAGGCCGAATGCCTTCAATGAGTCGTTGTTGTTCAGAAAGCGGATCGCCTGCAGGGAATCAAACTCGAAAGAGTTCCCCAGCCTGGAAGCCAGGCTCTCCTTGGTTCGAAGTTTTGTTATCACAAAGCTCACGGGTACCTGCTGACCATTTCTAAGCATCCTTACCAGTTTCAGCAGGCTCATTCCTTTATCCAGTTTGTACCGCCCCGGCCGCACCTTATTGAACTTTAGTGTCTTTGCCACCAGGTTGAACCATTGGACATTCGGGAGATATTTTTTTTCTACGAGATCTTTTTTCACTGTTTCCATAGATGAACCCGTATGAATATAAAAGAACTCCCCGGAGGGGGTGGAAACGGCTGGCCCGATCACCTTATATGCGAGGAAGCCACCAATGCCAAGCAGAATGAAAAGGATCGCAAAAACTGTTTTCTTTCTCATCAGGTTTCAAATTAAATAAAAACCCCGACCATCGCCGGGGTTAAATTCTTGAATTCTGTCCTTAACTTAATTATTCGGGTTAGTCGTGGGGGGATTTTGTGACGGATTCAATGGTGTGGTATTATTCTGGGCAGGCGCCGTGTTCGTTCCGGGTACCGTCGCTTCCTGGGCGTCACGGGTTTCACCGGAGCGGGTAGAACCACCTTTGATGAACATCACAGAAAAAAGGCAAAGCAATGCAACCACACCGGCGAAGATCCAGGTGCCTTTTTCAAGCACGTCCGTGGTTTGCTTGACGCCCATAAACTGGTTACTGAAACCTGCCAGGTTCCCGGCCAGCCCGCCACCCTTGGGATTTTGTACCAAAACGATCAGGCTCAACACGACAGAGGCCAGCACCACCAATATGATAAAAAGAATTGTCATAATATCTTATTTCTTAAGATCTTCAATTTTCGCTGCAAAATAAGCCCTTTTAGAGGGATCCTGCAAACTTAATTTCTCGTAGATACTCTTTGCTTTTTCAGGGTTTCCCTGCTTGATCCAGACCTCGGCCATCGCTTCGGTGAACACATCTTTTTCATCGAGCGAACGTTCCGCCATCTGTTCCACTTTTTGTTCCTGCGCGGCTTCCACTTTGGGAATGCCTTCCGTGGGACTGAGGCGTTTCATTGTTTTCAGCCAATCGGTAAAGCTTTTAAGCTGCTGTCCGAATTTGTCGGCAGGTTTTTCTTCCGGCTTGTACCGGATCCCCTGCGAGGCAAAATAGTCGATGGTATGATAAGGTTCAAAAGCGAGGACATCCTCCTGTTTTTGAACCGGCGGCGCATTCTCTGGATTTTCAGTTCCTGTTGGGGCCGGGTATTCTATTCCATTTTTTTCACCCGGGGCTGGGGGTGTTTCTTCCATTTCCCTGGCCGCTATTTCCGGATCTTCTTCCACCACCAGCTCACTTGTTTCTCCAAGAAGCCTTTGCACCCAAAGAGGATTGTTGAAAAATAAATAGGTTTTCTGCAGCTGGTCTGAATATCCTTCCGCTTTTTCCAACTGCATTTTTTTTGTCAGTAAAAGCTGTGCCGCCCCAAAATAGGGATGCCGGCCTGCAAATTGCCGGAGTTCCTGCAACGAACATTGCTCCAGGGAGTCCTTTTGCAATAAGGACCTTACCAGTTGATCGATTTGAATATTTCCTGTCATAATAAAAAAGCCATCGGCGCGATGCCCAACCGGTCACCAGTTTGAAAAAAGTTTATTGAACATCTCATCTGTAAGTGTTCTCGTCATTTCATCCATCAGCAAGTTTTCGGCCTGTTGTAATGAAAGATCACCTTTGAACTCAAAATTCCTGCTCACGTCAAAATCCTTCACTTCATCCGACCTACGGTCCGTCAACGACATATGCACAGCAACCGTCAACCGGTTCGTAGCCACCTGCTGGTTAGAGATCGCCGAAGTGCTCAAACCGTAATCTGAAATAAACGCGTTTATCTCCCAGTCGGGGTTGCTGTCATTGGGGCTCAGCCTGGTTTGTCCGAGTATCTTCTGCCTGAACCTTTCAGTCAGCCGCGGGCTTAACTGCGGGTTCACCAGCCTTGCCCGGTTTTCAATGAAATTAAGCTTGAAAGACCTGATCGAGTCGGGAATTACCGCTTCATTGAACTTATAGATGCCGCAGCCGGGCGATGCCATAAGATAAAGGGCGCCCGCGAAGGCTATCAATAGCCCGGTAAAAAGTTTTTTTTGTCGTTTATTCTTCAATGTCGTATTCCTTTAACTTTCTATACAGGGTTCTTTCACTGATGCCCAGGTCCAGGGCCGCATCTTTTCTTTTTCCCCGGTGTTTTTTAAGCGCTTTTATGATCAGTTCTTTTTCCTTGTCCATGATGTTGAGGCTTTCGTCCACTTCCACGTGTTCGTGGATTTCATTTCCGTTCGTCCGCGTAATCACCGGGGTGGCGGGCCCGCCTACCAGCACGGGCTGCAGCGTATCCGGCCGTTTCAGATCGTTCATCTCCTCCAGGAAGGCCGGGTTCTCCAACACCGAAGGATTTTGAAGAATGTCAACAAACATCCGTTTC
>CAMLEM010000355.1 GCA_946479005.1 uncultured Chitinophagaceae bacterium
CTTAATGGGGTGGAAGGCTGAAAGGCTTCTCGCTTATACAAGACTGTTACCCCCTGGCTTGTCGTACACAGAATGTTCCATCGGCCGCGTTGTAAGCGCTCCTTCGGCCCGGCGCACGGGAATTGGAAGAGAACTGATGAAAAAATCCATCGAAGAATGCGGAAAGCTGTTTCCCACCAGCGCCATTCGCATTGGCGCACAGCTATATCTTCTCGATTTTTATAAGTCATTCGGATTCGAACCTACCGGTGACGTTTACCTTGAAGATGGTATTCGTCACATAGAAATGATCAGGTAGCTGCACGTAAAAGCCCTAAGTATATTGTGAATTCTCATTGCTAAAAAAGCAAAAAGAGAAAGAGATATTCGTCTTTTCTTCTATCCGGTTCTATTTTGCCCCCCGAATCCAATAGTAGAAAAACCAGAAATCTGATACCAATGAGAACACCTTTACACCGGGTACGGCTGTCCGTACTATTGTGCCTGTTCACCTTATTTTCTCTTAAGCCAGGCGCCCAATCAATAACAACAAACAACGGAAAATTTGAGATCGGACTGGGGATCGGCCCTATGTTCTTCCTGGGTGATCTTGGTGGTGGCGTGGGTCACGGCAAGAAATTCGTGAAGGACCTGGATTTCCCTATGACCAGTCTTTCCAAGGGTTTATACCTGAATTACTATCCCACCGAGTTCCTGGGGATCCGGCTTGCTGCGAACCTCGGTCAGCTCGAAGGAGATGACGCCGCAGCCCCCGACAAGCCGGGTCGCCATATGGATCGCCGGGAAAGGAATCTTCATTTCAGAACAAACCTGAAAGAAGCATACCTGGCCCTGGAGATCTACCCCACGGTTTTGTTTGAAAATTACGATGGCCTGCAGGGAAAGCTACGGCCTTATGCTTTGGGTGGAGCGGGTATCTATCATTTCGATCCCGAGGCCCGCGATGTGAACGGGCAGTGGGTGAAATTGCATCCCCTTCGTCTCGAAGGCCAGGGGTTTGCTGAATACCCCGATAGTAAGCCTTATGAGCTGACACAAATGAACCTCCTGATGGGGGGTGGCATAAAATATTATCTGAAAGATCATATGTATATCGGCTTCGAGATCCTCCACCGGCAGCTATTCACCGACTACATCGATGATGTGAGCCAGAACTATTATGTGGACCCGATACATTTTGATAGTTACCTGTCGCCGGAGAATGCAGCAGTCGCGAGAAGGCTGTTTTACCGGGCGACCTATTCATTCCCAACCACCCGACCCTATGTGGAGTTCGCAGACCGGGGAGACCCCAGGGAGAACGATGCCTATTTTTCGGGGATCATTCGCTTTGGATGGAGAATAGGTGGAAGCAATAGCGGTGCGTTGAGGCAGTTGAAATGCCCGGTATTTTATTAACACGCATAACCACTAAAACCGAACCGAATGAAAACCAACTTCAGCCCACGCTGTATGCCATTGGCCACGGCATTCGCGATCTGTACAGCCTTCTGGGTGCCGCAACCGGCAATGGCCGTTGGGAAACCCTACAAATCTTACAGAATTGAAAAACCCGGGGAAGAAAAGCCCGGCAAAAAAAACAGGACAAAAGAGACATCCTATTCTTCCCGTAACAACCAGTCGGTGAAGATCTACCCCGATGCGATCAAAAGAGAGATGCACGTGGTTGCCAAACAGAATGACGGAAAAGCGATCGATTTCTTCGTCTTCGACCTGGAAGGAACACTGGTGCAGAACTTCCGGCTGAATCCAAAGGACCATATTCGACTGTCGGATCTCAGGCGCGGAAAATACCGTTACAACATTTTCTGCGGCGATGAAGAAACGGCTGCGGGAGAATTTGAAATAAGATAGTTCTTTAAAGACATTCCGTCAGCGGCAGAGAGCTTAATAGAATCTAATACCTGGTTGATAAAACCTGATCCGTTCTCTATTGGTACTCTCATTGTAGACAATTTTATTAAATACTCTCTGCCTGCTGCGGAACTTTTTGACAACGCAAGAGTTCTTTTACCCGTCATAACTAAGAAAGCCCGTAGGGCAGGGAAATTGTTCTAATCCAGTATCCTGAAAGATCGGAACCACTCCAGATTCTTACAATCACTTCCTGCCCGAAATACGGGACTCACGAATCCCCTCCCCAGTTTCCTCAGTTACAATGCCAATCCTGCCTGAATGGTGCAAAAAAAAATTTTTGCTACCGGCTTGATTATCAAAAGAAGTCTTATATTAGTTTTTGAATAAACCCTCGGGTAACCTGTTCCCGCAAACAGGGGCGATTGCCGAAAAGCCAGAAGAGTAGGCTAAAACCAAAATCAACAAAGCTTATTATGGAAAATTTAAATCTTCCCAAGCAAAAACTTTATTCCCTCATCATTGCAGGTGTTGCCCTGATCGCATTATTCCTGAAGTGGTGGTCGGTAGGATACGGCGGTTTTAGTGCAGGCACGAATGGTTTGAAAAGCTGGGGGCTACTCTCTTTGCTTGGCGTGGGCGCCGTGGTCGCAGCCTGTTTTATGGGCGACAAAACCAAGGAATTTGACGCAAACACCAAAAAGATCGCGATGGCCGGCTTCGGAGCCGTTGCCCTTGGTGCGCTGCTCTTCTTCCTTCGTATCAATTCCATTGGCGGAGGAATTGCTTCCGTAAGCTCAGGTCTTGGCTTATGGCTTTGCCTGGCAGCAGGGCTTGCCGGACTCGCCTGGGTATTTGGTTTGATCAAGATCGCTGACAATAAAAAACCACCGGTAAGCTGACCGGTTCAAAAAAATCAAAGATCCCGCCCTCCGGCGGGATTTTTTTATGCCAGCTCGGGCTTAAGAAACTGCGCCGTATAAGATTCTTTGTTATTCACCAGTTCCTCGGGTGTTCCCTGGAAAAGGATCTTTCCTCCTCCATCGCCCCCTTCGGGGCCCAGGTCAATGATATGATCCGCGACCTTGATCACATCCAGGTTATGCTCGATCACCAAAACGGTATTGCCCCGGTCGACCAGTTTATTCAACACATCCAGCAGGTGCTGGATGTCTTCGAAATGGAGTCCCGTTGTCGGTTCATCAAGGATGTAAAAGGTCTTGCCCGTGTCTCT
>CAMLEM010000356.1 GCA_946479005.1 uncultured Chitinophagaceae bacterium
GCATAAAGGAGATAAGAGAGGAGTGATCAAATGGCTGTTCTGGACCATCATTGGAGGTCTGGCCTTCCTTGGCTGCCAGGCCTGGGAATGGCATCACCTGATCACGGGTGAGCACGTTGTGCTGGCCGACGGACAGCTGGATGTGATCGGCCAAACTACAAGAGGAAATCCCTGGGGCGAGCTCGTGGAGAACCAGGCTTCCATCACCGCGGCTTTGAATAAAACACCACACGATGCACTGGTGAAGCTGGTGCATAGTCACGATCATAGCCATAGTGTGAAAGAGCTGAGCGCGATGACCGATGCTCAGTTGAGAAGTATGGTGAATGCCGCCGACCTGCACGTAAGGGAGAAAGGGCCGGTCGCATTTGGTGGTTATTTCTATGGGATCACCGGATTCCACGGTTTCCACGTATTCTCGGGAGTGATCATCAACATCGTGATGCTGTTGATGACGCAGAAAAACGTTTTTGAAAGAAGAGGACATTACCTGATGATCGAGAAAGCCGGTTTGTACTGGCACTTTGTGGACCTGGTTTGGGTATTTGTGTTCTTATGTTTCTATCTCATTTAATTAAAAGAAATTATGGCCAATACAACAGTA
This sequence comes from uncultured Chitinophagaceae bacterium, assembly GCA_946479005.1. The sequence goes on from CAMLEM010000356.1 coordinate 605, forward strand.
TCACCTGAAGTTACCTTCGAGCATCATCACTCCGACGCAGAGTTCTACAAACGCGTGAAGCGGACAACGATCCTGCTGTCCGTGATCACCGTGATCGAGCTGGGTTTTGGATTGCTGATCTATACGATGCACAAGAACAATATAGATCGCGAGTTTTTGGTCCTGCTTTTCAAAGGGATCGTATGCATCCTCACCCTGGCAAAGGCCTATTACATCGTTTCGGTGTTTATGCACCTGGGTGATGAGATCCGGAATATGATAATGACCATCGTGGTGCCGCTGATGTTATTCATCTGGTTCATCATTGCCTTCCTCGCGGATGGGGATTCTTACAAAAAGCTTCGTAACAGGTACGATAAGCATTTTAAGGAGACCACCACGCCGGCCAAGGAACTTGAGAAAGAGAAATCGAACACAACAGAGTACCCCGTTCAGCCGGGAACCAAAGACTAACTGTTTTAATTAATAACCAGGAACCATTGACCGGGCCAGTGCTGGAAAGGTCAATGGTTTTTTCATTCAGGAAATATTCGAAGTGAACAAGAAAGCTTTAATCGCAGTGCTGATGGTGATACTGGTCCCCCTAACGGCCTATTTCATCATCAAGGGAAAGAGTGAAAGGAATATCCATATGCCCCGGCATTACCTGCCGGATACGGTGATCACGGTGACAAAGAAAGGGAAGCAGGTGGAGGATACTGTCTGGCACCAGGTGAAAAACTTCACACTCACCAACCAGGAGGGCCGCCGGGTTTCTCTCAGCGATCTGCAGGGTAAGATCATCGTGGCCGATTTCTTCTTTACGCACTGTCCTACTATCTGCCCGGGGATGACGATGAATATGAAGAAGCTGGCGGAGTCGGTACACAGCGGCAGACGGGTGGGCGACCGCACCAACAAACAGGTGCATTTCATTTCCTTCAGCATTGACCCCGAACGCGATTCCGTGCCGGAATTAAAGGCCTGGGCCGACAGGTTCCAGGTGAACCCCGAACAGTGGTGGCTCCTCACAGGAGATAAGAAAACGATTTACGATTTCGCACTGGAAGAGTTGAAGCTGGGGCTGGTGGATGGGGAAGGGGTGGATACCAATTTCATCCATAGTGATCGTTTCGTATTAATAGATTCAAACCGCCGCGTGAGAGGGTATTATGCCGGGCTGGATACGATGGCCATTGCGAAGCTGGCCAATGATATGGTGATGCTCACCCGGGAAAAAGATCCCAAAGGAAAAAGCTTCTTCGACGGCAAGCTCACGTTGATCGCAACGGTATTCCTGGTGACCCTGGTAGGTGTATTTATTTTTCTTTATTTCTTCAATAAAAAAAGAGACTGATGCTGCAACCCGCCTGGAAAAAGAACGACAGGAAAGCACATATTCTCATCCTGGGCTTTTCCTTCCTGGCCTTTGCGCTTATAGTTTTGTTGGGGAGAGTGAAGCTTGACTATGATCCCGGCTTCGACATTCACATTTTCGCCACGGTCAATGCCATCATCAATTCCACCGTGGCCCTGTTCCTGGTCTTTGCGCTGATCGCGGTGAAGAGGAAAAAATATCTCCTGCACAAGAGGCTGATGATGACGGCTATGGTGCTATCCATTCTTTTTTTGATCAGCTATATCTGCCACCACCTGCTGGCAGGGGATACCCGTTTCGGCGATGTTAATGGAGATGGGATTGTCACTGACGCGGAGAAGGAGAATGCCGGGCCGGTACGGATCATCTATTACATTCTGCTGGGTACGCATATTCCCCTCGCAGGGATCATCCTGCCGTTTATTTTGTACACGGTTTATCGTTCAATGATCGGCGAATATGTACGCCATAAGAAGCTGGCCCGCATCACCTGGCCCATCTGGCTCTATGTGGCCATCAGCGGGGTGGCCGTGTACCTGCTGATCAGTCCATACTATTAAATCATTTTTATATGGCTGGAAGAAAGACATCTACCCGCGAAAAACTAAGCAGTCTCAATCCCTCCGGCAAGAAGGATGAAAACTTTTTTGAGCTCGTGTATGAAGTGGCCCGGCAGATCCCAAAGGGAAGGGTCACATCTTACGGCGCCATTGCTGCCTGCCTGGGCACCAAACTTTCCGCGAGAATGGTTGGCTGGGCGATGAATGGCGCGCACCGTGTACGGCCGAAGGTACCGGCACACCGGGTGGTGAACAGGAACGGAATGCTTACGGGTAAGCATCATTTTACACCGCCGGGTAAAATGGAAGAGCTTTTGAAGAAGGAGGGAATCAAAGTGAAGGATGATAAGGTAGTGGAGTTTAAAAAGCTTTTTTGGGAGCCGGCGACAGCGTGGTGACTTCGACTTCGCTCAGTCACCGGTGACTTCGACTCCGCTCAGTCACCGGCAGTTTCCAAAGATTAACCGGTGACTTCGACTCCGCTCAGTCACCGGCAGTTTCCAAAGAATAACCGGTGACTTCGACTCCGCTCAGTCACCGGCAGTTCCAAAGATTAACCGGTG
>CAMLEM010000357.1 GCA_946479005.1 uncultured Chitinophagaceae bacterium
CCACCAGCTCTTTGCTGCCCGCGCTGTATGCATAAAATCCTTCCCCGTTTTTTACCCCGAGCTTTCCTGCAGTCACCATATTCACCAGCAGGGGACAGGGTGCGTATTTGGGATTGCCGAATCCTTCGTGCAACACATTCAAAATGGAAAGACAGACATCGAGACCGATAAAATCTGCCAGTTGGAGCGGTCCCATCGGGTGCGCCATTCCCAGCTTCATTACGGTATCAATCTCTTCCACGCCTGCCACCCCTTCGTAAAGGCTATAGACCGCCTCGTTGATCATTGGCATCAGGATGCGATTGGCAATGAAACCCGGGTAATCATTTACCACGCAGGGTACCTTTCCCAATTGCTTGCTTAATGAAACGATCTCCTCGGTCACCTCCCTGTCGGTGGCGTAGCCATTTATGATCTCCACCAGTTTCATCACCGGCACAGGATTCATAAAATGCATTCCGATCACTTTGGATGGCCGGTTGGTTACGGCCGCGATGCGTGTGATGGAAATGGAGGAAGTGTTGGTGGCCAGGATGGCTGCAGGGGCTGCAAACTGGTCCAGCTGCTCGAAGATCTTCAGTTTCAGGTCCACATTTTCCGTCGCCGCTTCAACGATGAGGCCGGCGTCAGCAACTCCATTGGAAAGATCGGTTTCCGGCCGAATGTTCCCGATCGCCTGGGTCTTTTGTTCTTCGGTAACTGAACCCTTGGCGATCTGCCTGTCGAAGTTCTTCGTGATATTTGCAATGGCCTTGTCGATCTGTGCCCTTGAAACATCCACGAGGGTCACCTTGAATCCCTGCTGGGCGAAAACGTGTGCGATGCCATTCCCCATTGTACCGGCACCGATCACTGCAACCTTTTCGATCATTTTCCTGGTTTTCGGCAAAACTAGGGAGAATGCATCTATGTATGCTTCTTATTTCCTTTTGAAATCACCGCGCTTCCAGGCTTGTATGAATTCTGCCCAGGCGGCCGGGTTGAAAATGTTTTGCGGCGGGGTTTGGCCGTAATAAGTGGCTTTGTTGGCGATATTACGAAACTGGATGTTAGCAGCCTCGTTCCCGCTTCCGGGAACGGTTTGCATCAGCACTCTTCGCTTGACTGCGCTGGTGTTCTGGCGGGCGATCTCGATATCATCATCCGGTACCTTCACATTCACAAAATCCCTGGCGAATTGTTCCGGGGTGGGTCTGGGCCGGATAATGGTGGCGGGAAGATACACGGTATCAGCCACCATCAATTGGACAACGCTGTGCTGGTTTCCCTGGAGATCTTTGGGGACAATGATCGTTTTGGGCTTGTAGCTAACGTGTGTGAACTCCACCTGGTCGCCTTTCAGCACCACTATCGAGAAAACACCCTGGGCGTTGGAGATCGTACCCCGGTTCTGACCTTTCACCATAATGCTCACTGCCGGGATACCCACCAGGCTGTCTGCCGTCATCACGATCCCGTATAATTGTACCACGGAATCACGACTGGTCTCAAACTGGGCATTGGCTTCGCGGGGGATGAAAAACAGTGCGGTGATAACAAAAGGTAAAAGTCTTTTCACTCTTTCAAAATTAGCGACAAGTTGCTGATTTAATAAACAAAAGAAATGGATAGTGGTTAACTTTGCGCTATATATTTTCTTTTTAACAAATACTTGAGAATGACTGAAGAAAAGATACTCGCAGCGCTAAGCAATGTACAGGAGCCCGACCTGGGAAAAGACCTGGTCACTCTCGGGATGGTGAAAGATATCGAGATCAAAGGAAATGATGTTTCTTTCACCGTGGTGCTCACTACGCCTGCCTGTCCGTTAAAGGATATGATCAGGAATGCCTGCGTGAACGCGGTGCATTTGCTGGTAAATAAGGAGGCGGTCGTAAGCGTGAATTTCACGGCCAACACAACGTCCAAGAGAAAAGATACCGGGGCGGTGCTGCCCAAAGTGAGGAACATCATTGCGGTGGTGAGTGGGAAAGGGGGGGTCGGTAAATCAACCGTGGCCGCCAACCTGGCCCTGGCGCTTTCGCGGGGCGGCGCGAAGGTTGGCCTGATGGATGCGGATATCTATGGCCCCAGTGTGCCTATTATGTTTGGTGTTCGGGGGGAGCGACCAATGATGATCGATATCGGTGAAGAGCAGCCGAAGATCGCGCCCATCGAGAAATACGGGATCAAGCTGATCAGCATTGGCTTGCTGGTGGATGAAAAGAATGCCGTGGTGTGGAGAGGCCCGATGGCGAGCAGCGCCATCCGCCAGTTCATCACTGATGTATATTGGGATGAATTGGATTATCTCGTGATCGATATGCCTCCGGGTACAGGAGATATTCATTTGACCCTGATGCAAACCGTGCCTGTTACCGGTGCCGTGATCGTCACCACGCCGCAGGACGTGGCCCTGGCGGATGCCCGTAAGGGGATCGCGATGTTCGGGCAGGCCCAGCTGAATGTTCCCATTATCGGGCTGGTGGAAAATATGAGCTATTTTACCCCGGCGGAGCTTCCTTCAAACCGGTATTATATTTTTGGGAAAGAAGGGGGAAAAAGACTGGCTGAAGAATACGATCTTCCGTTCCTGGGAGAGATCCCATTGGTGCAGAGCATCCGGGAAGGCGGCGATAAGGGACAGCCGGCGATGCTGGGAGAGGACCTGGCGACAAGAAAAGCTTTTGAAGAATTTGCCGGCCAGGTGGCACGCAGTGTTTCGATGCGAAATGCGAATATGAGCGCCGAGGTGGTGGCGGAGAAGGTCTGACAATCTCACACAATGTATAATCTACCACAGTACGTAGAAAAGGATCGGGAGCGTTTGATCCAATTTATGCGCGAAAATCCGTTTGCCGCGGTGATCGGTACGTCACCGGGAGGCAGGATCGAATTCACGCAGCTTCCCCTGATGGTCAAAGAGACCGACGGAAAGATCATCCTGGAAGGTCATATGGCCAAAAAGCTCGACCACGAAAAGGCCTTCAGGGAAAATCCGGGGGCCCTCGTGGTGTTCAGCAGTCCGCATACTTATGTCAGCGGCACCTGGTACACGGGCAGTCCCCACCAGGCTTCCACCTGGAATTACATTTCGGTACACGC
>CAMLEM010000358.1 GCA_946479005.1 uncultured Chitinophagaceae bacterium
CCTTCGACTCATTCATTGTGCCCAGGCGGTAGAAGCAGGCGGGGATCTGCTGCGCATAATACCCGAAATCCTCTGCACCCATCCGGAGCTCGGTTTCGGTCATATTCTCCTGCCCGATGTACTCCGTTGCTTTCATCCGGGCAACGTTCGTTAGATCTGTATTGTTGTGTACGGCCGGGTATCCCACGTCAATATGGATATCGCATTCCCCACCCATTCCTTCCACAACCCCCCGGGCGGTCTTCCGGATCAGTTCGTGCGCTTTGAATCTCCATTCCTCATCCATTGCGCGGAAAGTGCCCATCAGCTTCACTTCATCGGGGATCACGTTGGTGGTGTTTCCTCCATTAACGGATGTAATGGAAAGCACCGAAGGATTAAAGGGATTATTGTTCCGGCTGATAAGCTGCTGAAGAGCGATGATCAGGTGGGAGCTGATCAGGATGGGATCTGTTACAAGGTGAGGCGAAGCGGCGTGGCCGCCTTTTCCGCGGATGGTAAAATACAGTTCATCGGCGCTTGCCATCACCTTTCCGCTTCGAAACCCGAATTTTCCAACTTCCAGGGCCGTATGTACGTGAAGGGCCAGGATGCCCTCCGGCCTGGGATCTTCCAGTACGCCATCCTTTATCATCAGCGAAGCGCCACCCGGGTTCTTTTCCTCTCCCGGCTGAAAGATCAGCTTCACCGTTCCCTTCCATTTATCTTTTAGCTCATTGAGGATCCTGGCCGCACCCAGCAAACAGCTCGTATGCACATCGTGCCCGCAGGCGTGCATCACTCCCTTGTTCACCGATCGGTATGGAATATCATTGGATTCCTCAATGGGAAGGGCATCCATATCCGCGCGAAGGGCTATGATCCTCGAAGCAGGGTCCTTTCCTTCAATGATACCCACCACGCCCGTGGTGGCTTTAATGGTAAAAGGAATGCCGAACTCTGCAAGTTTCTGCTGAATGAATTTCGAAGTTTCGAATTCCTGGTAGCTGAGTTCCGGGTGTGCGTGGAGATGCCGGCGAACCCCGACAAACTCTTCAAAATATTCGGTGGCGAGGGACTGAACCTGATTGACCATACTGTAAAGATAGCCAGCCCTAAATTTCTTCGTCCAATCCCCTCTCGCTGGGCTTCACTTCAATGATGTCCTTCATAATGAAAACCCCGCGCGGAAAGTAAACGTTCATTCGTTTCTGGTAGGCTTCTGCATCCTTGCGGTCTTTGAAATTGCCGGCCTTGACCTTGTAGTAGGGCGACTGGTGCCAGAGATAAGCCTTTAATTCGGGGAAATAAGTGTAGATCTTTGTTTTTGCTGCGATGGCTTCTTCCCGGTTATTCGTGCTGATGATCATCAGGCGGTAGCCTTTATCGGTGCGGCGAGCTTCCCTCGTGGATTCTTCATTGATCTGGGCCTGCTTTTTCACCAGGAGGTCGAGACGCGGGTCCTTATGCACCTTCACGGAATTGGTATCCACGGGTGCGATGGTTGTGTCTTGCGAAAAAGAAGTAACAGAAAAAGCGAGGGCGGCAATCAGGACGATCTTCTTCATAAAGCGAACCTATTCAAAAATTTGACCACAAAACGATCATTAAGAAAAGTTTAATAAGCTCCCCCGGCCCCGGCAATGTTCTCTATCGGGTGCCAGGTGGTCTTGATCTCCTGTGTATCAAGGATGAAATAAGGGGATTGGCCTTCGGGCCGTTCCCAGTTTATTTTATCATAAAAATGAATGCGTTTGAGGTTGGCGGCCGATTTCTCCCGCATCATCTTCTTTATATCAGTATCCTTTTCACAATAAATGGTTGCATTCACATCCATATGGTCCACGAACCAGGAAGCGAGCTCAGCAGGTTTGCCGGTGAGTATGTTTACGACTCCACCGGGAAGATCGGAGGAGTGAAGCACTTCGGAAAAGGTCACGGCGCAAAGCGGTTTGGTTTCTGAAGCGAGAACCACACAGGTATTTCCCCCCGCGATCACCGGGGCGATCACCGAAACCAGTCCCAGGAGAGAGTCCTGCTGCGGAGCAATGATCGATACCACACCGGTGGGTTCGGGAACGGAGAAATTGAAATGAGAGCTGGCCACGGGATTCACGGCGCTGAAGATCTGCTGGAATTTATCGCACCAGCCGGCGTAATAGATCAGCCGGTCGATCGCCAGGTCCAGCTCCTTTTCGGCTTTCTTACGGGAAGCATCCTGGCTCATTAATTCTTCAATGAACTGGGCCCTGCGTCCTTCCAGCATCTCAGCCATCCGGTAAAGGATCTGGCCGCGATTGAATGCAGCCCTGCCGCTCCATCCGCCATAGGCGCCACGCGCCGCAACCACCGCATCGCGAAAGTCCTTGCGCGAGGAAAGACAAACATTGGCAAGCTTCTTACCCGCCGCATTCACAGGAATGTAATACCTGCCCGATTCTGTTCTTGGGAACTGTCCCCCGATATAGATTTTGTAGGTCTTTAATACTTCCAGCCGGGAAGACCTGGCTTTTTTTTCCAGCCCGTTCTCGGTGATGGAAAGACCTGTTTTCTTTATGATCGTTTTTGCCATTTTAATTATTTGACCAGTTCAACGTATGGTGAAAGCCCGTGCAGTCCGCCCTCTCTTCCATAGCCGCTTTCCTTATAACCCCCGAATGGAGAGGAGGGGTCGAACTTATTGAATGTATTTGCCCAGATCACACCGGCCCGCATTCTTCTCGTCATATTGAAGATCTTGGAACCCTTATCCGTCCACACGCCGGCGCTTAATCCATAAGGGGAGTTATTGGCTTTTTCGATCACCTCATCATCTGTGCGGAAAGTGAGCACGGCCAGTACCGGTCCGAAGATCTCTTCCTGCGCGATGCGGTTGCTTTGCGCCACATTGGTGAAGATGGTGGGTTTGCAATAGAAGCCTTTTCCCGGGAGGGGGCAGGAGCTTTCATAGATCTCCGCGCCTTCCTTCTTCCCGATGGCAATGTATTTATGGATGGTTTCCAGCTGTGCTTTTGAATTGATGGCGCCGATATCGGTGTTCTTGTCGAGCGGATCGCCAACGATCAAAGTCTCTATCCGGTCGCGGAGCTTTCGGAT
>CAMLEM010000359.1 GCA_946479005.1 uncultured Chitinophagaceae bacterium
CCTGTTTGTCGATCGTGAAAGTTGCGTGTTTCACAGCCCCCGCTTTTCCACCCGGTTCGCCTTCTTTGAAATAGGTGATATTTTTTATTTCCGAACCAGGAAAAACTGAGGTGTAAAATTTTATTGCTTCTTCTGCCTTGCCGAAGTGGTCTCCCGCAAATATTAGAAAAGTTGTCGTCTTTTGCATATTTTTTGTGTTGTGTTTGTATGTTTCTTACAATACCGCTCACGCGTAAACGCCAGAAATATTGATATTGAGTTTTACATTTTCATTCATGTGAGCAAACGTGACACATAGAAAAGTTAGGTGTGTATTTATCTCACGTGCCTGTTGAACTAATTGCGGCGATTGATTTGTTTCCATACACCCTGTTTTGAATGGTTTGAAATGATTTTTCACTCTTCACTTTTGTCAGCCCGCACTTCCGAACCATGGTGTGTGCGGTTTCGAATCCTCTGAGGACGCAGGTCGTATCCATCTCAAATCCAATCAGAAACCGTCAAAAAATTGACGTAATCAAATGGATTACAATGAATTGTGAGAGGTTGGGTGAGAACGAATTTTGTGTCCAAAAAACATTCGCCTTTTTACTCACCCCAGGATTGCTTTTTTTGAAATGATTTGACAGAAGCAAAAAATAAAAATCCCTGTAAATCAATGAAGACTCACAGGGATCGATATGATTCGACACCGAATGTGTCGGGAGGACAGGATTCGAACCTGCGACCCCGTGGTCCCAAACCACGTATTCTACCGGGCTGAACTACCTCCCGAATCAGGCAGAGACGCAAAGAATGCGTCTCTGTACCGATCCCTCAATGGGGTGGCAAATATAGCCGTTTTAGGCCAGTTTAAATGTATTTTTGCGGCCTTATTACGAATCGTATTAATGCATTTACTCATTACCGGCGGCGCGGGCTTCATCGGCAGCAACTTGATCGGAACCCTGTTCGAATCGGGGAAAGAGATCAGGATCACCTGCATCGATAATTTCGACTCTTTCTACAGCGCGGATCAAAAACAACTGAACCTTCGCGCTTTCCGGAATCACCCTGATTTCAAATTTGTGTACCTCGATCTCGCGCAGACAAATTCAAAGGAGCTCCGCGAGATGATCGGGGATACACCCGACCTCATCATCCATTTGGCTGCCAAAGCAGGCGTGCGTCCCAGCATCGAAAACCCGCTGGTCTACCAGCAAACAAATATCATCGGCCTGCAGCATCTGCTCGATTATTCACTTGAGAACGGCATCCGGAAATTCATCTTCGCTTCCAGCAGCAGCGTTTACGGCATCAACGACCATTTCCCCTGGAAGGAAGAGGAACAATTGATGCCGATCAGTCCTTACGCGATGACCAAGCAGGCGGGAGAAATGCTCGGGCACGTGTACAGCCGTTTACATTCGCTTCAGTTTATTTGTTTACGCTTCTTCACCGTATATGGCCCGGGACAACGACCCGACCTGGCCATCCACAAATTCACCAAAGCGATCCTCAACGAACAACCGATAACGATGTATGGCGACGGAAACACGAGCCGCGATTATACCTATGTGGATGATATCGTCAATGGAGTGATCTCCGCCATCGACTACGATGAAACGAGATTCGAGATCATCAACCTCGGCAATCATTATTCCATACCCTTAAAGGATCTTGTCAGGGAACTGGAATCCGTCATTGGTAAGAAAGCCATCATTGAATACCTGCCTGAACAACCGGGCGACGTACCGAAAACTTATGCGGATATTTCTAAGGCAGAAAGGCTTTTGAACTACCACCCGAAAACAGAACTAAAAACAGGGCTGGAAAAATTCGTTCTCTGGTTCCGCGAAAACCGGGAAATTCTCTAAAGTCGTTCGTGTTCCACGGGTCTCTTCCCGTGAAATACCTTTCTCACCGTATAGGTCTTCTTTCCCTGCGACTCAAAATAAGTGCGGGTATTGATGTCGGCGACGATGCCAATGGTGATGAACTGTATGCCACCGAGTAAAAGGATCAGGCCGAGGATGAGCAGGGGCTTGCCTCCAATGTCTTCTCCCATTATTTTCAGGATCAACAAGTAAATATTGATCAGGATGCCCAGTCCCAGGCTGATGAAGCCCAGTGTGCCAAAAAGGTGCATTGGTTTTTGAAGGTATTTGCGCATAAACACCATCAGCACCAGGTCACTCATCACTTTGAATGTGCGGTTCAATCCATACTTGCTCCTGCCGTGAATGCGCGGATGATGTTTGACGTCAACCTGGGTGATCCTCGCTCCCTGTAATTTGGCGAGAACGGGAATGAAGCGGTGGAGTTCACCATAAAGACCGAGCTCTTCGGCGATCTCTCTGCGGAACACTTTCAGTGTGCATCCATAGTCACGGATATACACGCCCGTCATCTTTCGGATCAGCGCGTTGGCGATCCTGCTGGGCACCTTGCGAAGCACCATCCCGTCTTTGCGGTTCTTCCGGTTGCCGGCAACCACATCCCATTCTTCTTTTTTCAAGAGCTCCAGCATTTGCGGAATGTCGGTGGGATCATTTTGCAGGTCACCGTCGAGGAGAGCGATAAATCGACCATTCGTATGGTCAATGCCCGCGGTCATCGCCGTGCTCTGGCCATAATTCTTTCTGAGTTCTACGAGCAGGGTCCGCTCATCCGTGTTCTCCAGGATCCTCTGCCGGGTGAGGTCCGTAGAGCCATCGTCCACCAGCACGATCTCGAAATCGATACCCTCAAGGGCAGACCTTACAGCAGATAATAGAGGCTGGATGTTTTCCTGTTCATCCATCACCGTTATCACAACGGAGAGTTCACGCATTCTGCGAAGTTAAGGGCTAAGGTTGTTTGCGAACCAGGCGTCCATACTCCTTGCCGATCGCTCGAGTTTCACTGTTCTTTCGATCTTTTGCTGGGCTTTAACGATAGATTTTGAGATCAGGGGATGCGAGATGATCTCTTCCTCTTTCATCCCGAGCTTCTTCATCATCTCTACGATCCTATCGCCGCCAAAACGACGGAGAAGGGGATCGTCCAGGGAAGACCAGACTTCCGCGGCGGAAAGGCCGAGTTTTTCAAAGG
>CAMLEM010000360.1 GCA_946479005.1 uncultured Chitinophagaceae bacterium
GATTCCGTCACGATGAAACCGCAAAATGTCGATCCCCCGCCGGGCGATCCTGTACTCACGCCCCGGGAGAAAAAGACCAGGACCTGGCTGGTCGCCGGCGCCAATGTGCTGGGTTATGGAGGTACAATGATTGGGCTTTACTCAAGCTGGTACAGCAATTACCCTCAAACCGGGTTTCATACGTTCAACGACTGGCCGGAATGGAAACAGGTGGACAAAGTGGGTCATCTTTACAGCGCTTACATTGAAAGTTATGGCAGTACGGAAATGTGGAAGTGGGCGGGAATGGACCGTAAGAAGAGGATTTGGATCGGTGGAATGAGCGGCGCTGTTTATCAAACGGCAATAGAAGTCCTCGATGGATTCAGCGCGGGCTGGGGATGGAGCTGGGCGGATTTCGGAGCCAATATCCTGGGCAGCGGGTCCTATGTAGCCCAGGAACTTGCCTGGAATGAACAAAGGATCCGGCTTAAGTTCTCCTTTCACCCTAAGAACTATTCTGATCCCGAGCTGGAGGAAAGAAGCAACGACCTTTTTGGAAGCTCCACGGTGCGGAGTTTTATCAAGGACTATAATGGGCAAACCTATTGGGCCAGTTTCAACCTGAGATCATTTTTTCCGCGATCGAAATTCCCGGACTGGCTTTCTGTCTCCATCGGGTATGGAGCGGAAGGTCTGTTCGGTGGCACCCGAAATTTCGCAGAAGACAAAAATGGGGTGGTTGTTTTTGATCGGCCAGATGTAAGAAGATACCGTCAATGGTATTTTTCCCCCGATATCGACCTGTCAAAGATCCAATCCCGAAAGCGCCTGGTCAGGATACTGCTGGGTGCGCTGAACGCCTTCAAATTCCCGGCGCCTGCACTTGAATTCTCGAAAGCCGGCATAAAGGGCCATTTTTTATATTTCTGAGTATATTTGAGAAATTGACCTCAATGAAAACAGGTATTCGCCCGGTATTCTTCCTCTTTCTTCTTCCGTTTGCATTCTCCTGTAAAAAAGATTCCAATGGCGGGGCACCGGATCAGCCTACGCAGGTTGTCATCGACCTCCCAACCTCAGGTCAGCTGGTATTAAATGGCACCAACCTAAGGATCGAAGGCACTGTGTCGGACAACAATGTGCTCGCGAATGTGAATGTACAGGTCAGGAATAAAGCCACGGGCGCCGTACTATTTTCCTCCTCAGCCACTACGGCCAACGTTACTTTTTACCGCTACGTGTTCAATTGGGCTGTGAATGGCGTTACGGTTTCCACGATCGCCACGGTGAAGGTCACCGGCAAGGATGTGGGCGGAGGTGAAGGTTTCAAGGAGGTGGATGTGACCCTGGAGCCCTGATCACTGCAGGTATGCTCCCATTATCGCCGAATCTTTTATTTCCACGATGATCTCTTCCTGGAGGGTGGTGGCCACCGATTTTCCAACATAATCGGGCCGCACGGGGAAAAATGTATGCGTACGTTCAACAAGAATCAGGATCTGGATCTTTTTAGGATGATGGCCGAGAAAAGGTTTCATCGCATAGGTGAGGGTTTTACCGGAGTTCACCACATCATCCACGATAATGACGATCTTATCCTTCATCTCGGGAATCTCGCTCAGCTCCACTTCGGAGGGATCTTTCTTATCGAGGGAAATATTTAAAAGCGTTACGCGGAAAGCTGATATCTCCTGGAGGATGTCCCGGATCGCGCGCGCCACCACAGATCCTTTTTCCCTGATCCCGGCGATAATGATCTCTCTTTCTCCATAGTTGTTCTCCAGGATCTCCAGGGCCATCCGGCGCAGCTTCTTTTCTGCCGTTGGCTTGTCGAGGATGTATTTCTTTGCTTTGGCCATATTATTCTGGGTGTTGCGGTTCTGGCGTAAATTAGCACTTGTAATTACAAGGGAATGCAAATTGTGCAACAAATTCTTTTCGCCCTGCTGGCCATCGTAGCCATTGGCATCTTCAGCCTCAAAGTGCGCCAGGTCCGGAGAAATATTCTTCTCGGCCGGGATGAAGACCTGTCAGACAATAAGGGCCAGCGCTGGCGGAACCTTCTGCTGATCGCATTTGGGCAGCAGAAGATGTTTCGAAAGCCTTTTGTGGCGCTGTTACATTTATTCGTTTACGCAGGTTTCATCATCATCAACATTGAGGTTTTGGAGATCGTGATCGACGGGCTCGCAGGTACACACAGGATCTTCGCGCGATCGATGGGTGACCTTTATGCATTCCTGATCAACAGTTTCGAGGTGCTGGCCCTGACCGTATTGGTGGCCTGTGCCATTTTCCTGGCAAGGAGAAATTTTACACGCATCTGGCGCCTGAGATCGAAGGAACTGGATGGCTGGCCAAGAAGCGATGCGAACATCATCCTGGTCACCGAGATCGTTTTAATGAGCCTCTTCCTCCTGATGAACGCATCAGATACCCTGCTCCAGGCCAGGGATGTGGATCACTACAATGAGAACCTCACCGGGGACTTTGTTTTCTCGCAATACCTCCATCCTTTATTAAATGGAATGAGCAACGATGCCCTCGTGATCGTTGAAAGAAGTGCCTGGTGGCTCCATATTATCGGCATCTTCGCTTTTCTCAATTACCTGGCCTATTCCAAGCACCTGCATATCTTGCTTGCCTTTCCGAACACTTATTATGCAAGGTTACAGCCGATGGGAAAAATGGAGAATATGCCTTCGGTGCAAAACGAAGTGCTTTATGCGATGCAGCCGGAACTGGCACCGGCAGCGGGTGAGAGCGAGCCCCCGAAAAAATTCGGCGCCAGGGATATCACCGATCTCAGTTGGAAGAACCTGATGGATGCCTATACCTGTACGGAATGCGGGCGTTGTTCCGCCGTCTGCCCGGCCACCCAAACAGGAAAATTATTGTCGCCAAGGAAGAGTAGGATGGACACGCGCGACCGGATGGACGCCGGAGATTCCCGGGGCCACGCTCGCGCAGAGCGGAATGCCGCTCGACCAGACGCTCGCTGCGATGGCGGAGCAGGCGGACTCGCCGCGTGCACGGAAGCTGCTCGACGCGCTGCGCCGGCAGGTCGAGGCCGGCGAGTCG
>CAMLEM010000361.1 GCA_946479005.1 uncultured Chitinophagaceae bacterium
CACCCGGGCCTTCACCCGCACTGCGGGTGCGTCCGAAACCTGTATCCATACCGGCCAGGGTTTGTATCTCGAGGGCCACGTGTTCGATCACGTGCCCCATCCAGGTCCCTTCATCCACGCGGTGAAAAAAACCGCCAGGCTCACCTTCACTGCAGCGGTGCTCATACAGGGTCGGGATCAGCTTTTCCAGTCTTTCACGAAAACCCGGCACCAGGTTGGTCGGCCGTTCTTCCATTTCTTCCAGGTCCAGTTTCATCTGTATCAGGCGGGGTCTTCTCACGCTCCAGTAATTGGGCCCCTTCATAACCTTTATTTCGAGGATCTTCATAAATCGATTTGGGCAAAAGTTAGGTAAATTTAATTTTATAAACCTCCTCTATGTCTGCATTTAACCGTCGCCGTTTCCTGGGAAGAATCGGTGCATTTTCTGCTACCGCTGTCCTGGGTTCACTCAGTGGTCCCGCCTGGTCGCGTAACCTGGAAAGCGCGCTCCGGGATGCGGAAGGGATCTCCCCCGACCAGCTCGCCAAGGAAGAAGATTTCTGGTACTATATCCAGCAATCCTTTACCGTCTCCCCGGGCATCATTAACCTGAATAACGGTGGCGTTTCACCCGCACCGCGCACGGTGCAGGACGCGATGAAAAGATATTATGATCTCTGTAATGAAGCCCCCAGCTATTATATGTGGCGGGTGCTCGACCAGGGAAGAGAACCGCTCCGAAAGAACCTGGCGAGGCTGGCGGGATGTTCCGCCGAGGAGATCGCCATTAACAGGAATTCTTCGGAAGGTCTTGAAACGATCATTTTCGGGCTGGCACTAAAACCCGGTGATGAGGTGGTGGCCGCCAAACAAGATTACCCCAATATGATCAATGCTTACCGGCAAAGGGAATTAAGGGATGGGATCAAAATGAACTGGATCAACCTGGAGTTGCCCAGTGAGGATGAAGACTACCTGGTGAAGCAATACACCAACGCCTTCACAGAGCGCACCCGCGTTGTTCATATCACCCACGTGATCAACTGGAACGGACAGATCCTCCCCGTAAAAAAGATCGCCAGCGAAGCACATAAAAGAAACATTCAGGTGGTGGTGGATGGAGCTCACAGTTTTGCCCATTTTGATTTTAAGATCCCGGCGCTGGACTGCGACTATTATGCTGCCAGCCTTCACAAATGGCTTTATGCACCCATCGGCAGCGGCCTTCTTTATGTGAAAAAAGAAAGGATCCCGGGATTGTATCCTTTATTCGCCACTTCCGACAATCCCCTGAAGGATGACATCCGGAAGTTCGAACACCTGGGAACCCGCCCCTTCTTCATCGAACAGGCGATCGGCAAAGCGGTGGAATTTCACGAGATGATCGGCAGCGAAAGAAAAGAAAAGCGCCTGCATTACCTGAAGAATTACTGGATGGAAAAAGTGAAAGACCTTCCGGGAGCGAGGCTCAACACCTCCCTGCATCGCGGGTTTGGATGCGCGATCGGGAACATCGGCTTTGAAGGAAAGGACCCCTCGGAGCTTGATCGCTTCCTGCTGGACAAATACAAGGTGCACGCGGTGGCGATCAACTGGGAGAATATCCGCGGGTTGAGGGTAACACCGAATGTTTACACCACCACCGCCAACCTCGATGTGCTGGTGGATGGGATCAGGGCTTACGCGAAATCATAACTTCGGCAATAAAATCTCTTGGCCACGCTCCTCGCAAACCGGAAGATCACGCTAGTACAGGCGACCGCCATTAATATGATAGATATGGTGGGTATCGGGCCCTTCGTTGTGATGCCAATGGTTGTGGCCACGTTTCAAAATGGGCTCTTCATCTGGGCCTGGATCTTCGGGGCCTTTACCGCTGTGGTCGACGGGATGGTCTGGAGCGAGCTGGGAGCGAGATATCCACTGGCAGGAGGGACTTACAATTTTCACCGGATCGCTTTCGGTAAAAAGGCAGGACGGCTGATGAGCTTTTTATTCGTTTGGCAAACCTCCATACAGGCACCCCTGGTGGTGGCTTCGGCAGCCATCGGCTTTTCCCAGTATCTCACCTATATCGTAGAGCTTTCACCCATTGAGCAAAAGCTCGTTTCTGGCGGACTCGTATTATTGGTATTCATACTGCTCTACCGGAAGATCGAGACCATTGGCAAGATATCGGTGCTCCTTGGCATCATCGTGATCGGCACCATTATCTGGATCATCTTTAGCGGTTTCACGAACGCGCAGTATCAGTTCCGGATTTTTCCTTCAAATGTCGAAACCTTCTTCCAGCTTTCATTCTGGTCGGCCGTGGCGCACGGGTCCCTAAAAACAGTGTATGCCTACCTGGGTTACTATAATGTTTGTCATCTCGGTGGCGAGATCCGGAACCCCGGCCGCAACATTCCCCGAAGCATTTTTATTTCCATTGCCGGTATCGCGATCCTGTATTTACTGATGAATATGTCTGTGATGAGCGTTATCCCCTGGGGATCGGTGAAGGCGGACGACAGGTATCTCGTCAGCAGCTTTATGGAAGCTGTGTATGGAACAAAAGCAGGTGTGATCGTTACCCTGCTTATCCTCTGCATTGCATTTTCATCACTTTTTGCGGTGGTACTGGGTTATTCACGTGTGCCTTACGCAGCTGCCGTGGATGGAAATTTCTTCCGCGTGTTCAGTAAACTTCATCCTACACGGAAATTTCCTTACATCTCCCTCATCGCTTTATGCGCGGCGGGATTTATCTTCAGCCTGATGATGAAGCTCGTGGATGTGATCACTGCCATCCTCGCTATGCGGATCCTCATCCAGTTTATGTCTCAATGCGTGGGCGTGGTTTTGCTGAGGAGGAGGGAGGGAACCGGGTCTTTGCCATTTAAAATGTGGTTATATCCTGTTCCGGTGATCCTCTCGCTCCTGATCTGGTCATTCCTGTTCTACCACACCGGGTGGTTTGCTGTATATGGGCTCGGCATCGGCGCTGTCGGGGTGCTCGTATTCTTCCTCACCCACAGGCACGAAAGAGTTCCGCTGGCGCCCGGAGAAACTGGCTCCGGGGAAAAGTCC
>CAMLEM010000362.1 GCA_946479005.1 uncultured Chitinophagaceae bacterium
GGCGTGGGCGGGGATCCGTGCCGAATTATTCGTCGGAAGGAACGTAGTCCAAGTGCTGCGGTACCGCCTGGAGTTTGCCGCGATCCTCGAGTTCGTGCAGCTGCCGGAGATTCTTCTGAAGCGTCTCAGCGAGGTATTTGTCCTTGACCAGGAACAGGATGGAAGTATAGAGTTTGTCCTTATGCCTCAGGATAAGGGTTTCCAGGGCATCGAGGTTTCCATCGGTAAAAAGATGGATTAATTCGTGATCGGTTTTTTTCACTAAAGCTTTCATAACTCCTACAGTTTAGGTTTGACTGCACACGGGTATATGCAGGTTCAATTGGATATTGGCAATAAATGGAATCGGTTAAAAACGAGTAGAAGTTTATGCGATAGGCGGGTTAAATTTGGTGTTTTTCATTTTTCGGATAATGGGATGCTAAAAATAGAGCATTTACCCAAAACCCCAAAGATTCGTAAAAGCAAATTGTGCGCCGGATTGCTAAAGAAATGTTAAGACTACCCACGGAAAAACAAGGGCTACAGGGGTTTATCTTTGCAGGATCAAGAAATGGAGAAAGCAATAAAAGGGAAGAATCCCGCTAAACGGGATACCGTAAATTCCGCAGAAAATATTCTTATCCGGGGCGCCCGGGTTCATAATTTAAAAAATATTTCGGTTGAGATTCCCCGTAACAAGCTGGTCGTTGTGACTGGTGTGTCAGGTTCGGGTAAATCCTCGCTCACTATTGATACACTCTATGCGGAAGGACAGCGGCGCTATGCCGAAAGCCTGAGCGCCTATGCCCGCCAGTTCCTGAACCGGATGAATAAGCCCGATGTGGACTTCATCAAAGGGCTTTGTCCCGCGATCGCCATTGAACAGAAAGTGATCAGCCGCACGCCACGAAGCACAGTGGGAAGTATGACAGAGATTTATGACTATCTCCGATTATTGTTTGCCCGGATCGGGAAAACGATCTCACCGGTTTCCGGCAAGGAAGTAAAAAAAGATGATGTGGCTGATGTCTTGAATGCCATCACCGGCCTGGCTGAAGGAGATAAGGTCTATATACTCGCGACGCTGAAACAGCACAAGAACCGCGAATTTCGCGAGGAGCTGAACATTCTTACCCAGAAAGGTTTTTCAAGGGTCTATGAAAAAGGAGAAGCTGCTGAAGGCACCACGCATCGCATCGAAGAGTTATTACAGGGAACCGATAAGGAACTTGCCACTCTCAGCAAAACAAAGAAGGGGAATCCCGACCTCTACATCCTGGTCGACCGCATCGTAGTAAAAGATTTCGATGACGATGACCGGCACAGGCTTTCGGATTCCATCGGAACTGCCTTCTATGAGGGAGAAGGAGATGTGTACCTTGAGGTGAATGGAAAAAAAATGCATCATTTCAACAACCGCTTTGAAAGGGATGGGATGGTGTTTGAAGAACCTGTACCCAATCTTTTTTCCTTCAATAATCCCTTCGGCGCCTGCCCTACCTGCGAAGGGTTTTCACAGGTCCTTGGCATCGATCCGGACCTGGTCATCCCTGACCGGCGTATGAGTGTTTATGAAGGAGCCGTGGCGCCCTGGAAAGGAGAGAAGCTCGACTGGTGGCGCCAGAATTTTGTAAAAGGGGCGAAGAAATTCAATTTCCCCGTGCACAAACCAGTTGCCGATCTCAGTGAAAAACAACTCAGGCAGTTATGGGAGGGCAGTGATGGGGTTTATGGGATCAATGATTTCTTTAAAGATGTGGAGTCCCAGCTTTATAAGGTGCAGTACCGGGTGTTATTGAGCCGTTACCGCGGCAGGACCGAATGTCCTGATTGCAATGGTTACCGGCTCAGACCGGAGGCACTCTATGTGAAGATCAATGGCAGGCATATCTGGGAGCTGAGCACGATGCCGGTGAGTGACCTGAATAGATGGTTTGATGAACTCAATGTAAAGCTTAGTGAGCACGAATCAAAGATCGCCAAACGCATACTCACCGACATTCATCACCGGCTGGACACCCTGTTGAGCGTAGGCCTGGGTTACCTGACACTCAGCCGGCTGGCCAATACCCTCAGTGGCGGGGAGAGCCAGCGCATCCAGCTCACGAGGAGCCTGGGAAGTAATCTCACTAACTCACTCTACATACTCGATGAACCTTCCATCGGGCTTCACGCGCGTGATACAAAGAACCTGATCAGGGTGTTGAAGCAGTTGCGCGACCTCGGAAATACGGTGGTGGTGGTGGAGCACGATGAAATGATGATGCGCGAGGCCGACCATATCATCGATATGGGCCCGATGGCTTCGCACCTGGGAGGAGAAGTGGTGGCAGCGGGTGATTTTAACGGGATTGTTGCCCATCCCAATAGTCTTACAGGTAAATACCTTTCTGGTGAACTGAAGATCGAAGCGCCCGCGAAACCCCGGAAATGGAACCGGTCGATTACCGTGGAGGCTGCCAGGCACCATAACCTTAAAGACATTACCGTGGAGTTTCCGCTGAATGTGCTTTGCGTGGTCAGTGGCGTTAGTGGAAGCGGGAAGACCACTTTGGTAAAGCAGATCCTTTATCCTGCCCTGAGAAGAATGAAGGGCGAATTTGGCGACAAAGTTGGGTTTCACAAGGCGATCAGCGGGGATGTGGATGCGGTGGGGCAAATCGAAATGGTGGATCAAAACCCGATCGGTAAATCTTCCCGTAGCAACCCGGTCACCTATATTAAGGCCTATGATGAGATCCGTGATCTTTATTCCAAACAGCCACTGAGCAAGATGCGGGGTTTCCAGGGGAAGCATTTTTCTTTCAACGTGGATGGAGGGCGCTGTGATACCTGTAAAGGGGAAGGAGAGCAGGTTGTGGAGATGCAGTTCCTGGCCGATGTGCACCTCGTATGCGAATCCTGCGGTGGAAAGCGATTCAAGGAAGAAGTACTCGATGTGAAGTACAATGATAAGAGCATTTTTGACGTGCTTGAAATGAGTGTGGATGAGGCCATTGTTTTTTTCTCGCAGGAAAAAACATTATCCAGGGCGCTTCAGCCGCTGAGTGACGTGGGTT
>CAMLEM010000363.1 GCA_946479005.1 uncultured Chitinophagaceae bacterium
GTAGGTTCCTGGAGGATATCCAAAAAATCGGTGGTAGCAGCTTCCATCCTGTTGGAAGTTTTGTCTATGAGCGTGTTCAGGTAGCTGTAGCCGAGGAAGGCGAACAGGCCGATCACGAGACCGCTGATGGACGTGATGAGCTTGGTGTAAATACCCCCGGAAATCGTACTCACCTCGAATTCGTTCGATGTGGTGATGCCTGAAAACATCTGCATCAAACCCATCAGGGTTCCCACGAAACCGAAAATGGGGGCGGCCTTGGAGATCACGGATAGGATGGCCAGGTTCTTTTCCAGTTTATACATCTCCAGCGTTCCCACATTATTCATACTGTTCTCAATGCTGTCCAGCGGCTTGCCGATGCGCTGTATCCCTTTGTCCACAATGCGGGCCACCGGCGTATTATTGTTCTTCGCGAAATTCCTGGCGGCCGTGACGTTTCCGCTGACAATGTTGTCGCGGATGATATTCATAAAATTATCATCGATCTTAGCTGCATTGCGAATCGCGATCGAACGTTCTGCAAATACCCAGACCGCAGCGATGAGCATCAGGCCAAGAGGGATCATTATCCATCCGCCCGTCATCAATAATTCACCAAAACCGAGATAACCGTCGCCGTTCGTATCTCCGGCCACTTTCTTCACTACCTGGGCGGCAGTGTCAGTAATCTGTAGAAGGTCAATCATACAATTTGAAACTTTAGTGCAAAATAAAGGTGAGGATAATAATTTGTTAATGAGTGTTTATCAACAGGTATGGACAACGTTTCAATGAACGTTAAAAAACGTGCCGCGTTGTATAGGGGCAGGTGTTTTTAGAAGATATTAACGAAAGGGGCCGAACGCCATTAGTACCTGGTCGAATTTTAAGGCCCCGGATAAATGGTCAATGCTTTCCTGTCGTCCCCGCCTGTTTCACCATCAGGGCCTGGATCTGCTTCATTGTACCTTCCATACCGTCAGGACTTCCGTCGAGGAAAATGACATTGCCTTTTCCATATTCCGCAAAATTCTTGATCGCTTCGGTCCACATACTGAAGAGGATCACATTGGTATCCAGGTTAGCCTGTTTCATTTGTTCGGCGGCCTCGGTCATACCTGCCGCCACTTCTTTGCGGAAAAGGGCCACACCCTGTCCGCGAAGTCTCGCCGCTTCCTTTTCCGCTTCCGCAGAGATCTTGATGGCATTACCGTCTGCCTCCGCTGCTTTTGTCTTAGTGATCAACAGCGCCTGTCCTTCATTTTCCGCTGCCGCTTTCAGGTTATTGGAGGCCACCACCTTGCTCATTGAATCCAGGATCATCTTATCGAATGTGATATCGTTGATCTGGAGGTCCTGGAGATGATAACCCCACTCTTCCAGGGAGTGGTCGATCTCCACTTTTACGTATTCGACGATCTCACGGCGAAGTCCCAGTACTTCAGCCTGTTTTTTGGTGGCAACAAACGAACGAATGTTTCCCTCGATGGTACGTACAAGAGCCTGCATCAGGTCTCTTTCGCTGATAAACTTGAATGCCACTTTCTTTATGGTCTCTTCGTGCTCATTCTGCACGGAATACAGGAGCATACTTTTGAAATATACGTTGGCCTGGTCAGCTGTGACGGCCTGGAATTCCAGTTCCACCGAACGGTTTTGAATGGATACTTTTTTATGTAGTTGCTCGATCAGGGGGATCTTCATCCGCAGCCCGGGCCTGGCGATCCGCTGGTATTTACCAAATAACGTGATCACACCGATATACCCCTGGTTAATGGTAAAAAAGGAACCGAACAGAACGATAAGGGCGATAAGTACCCACCAATAATCGGCAAACAGCGAAGAAAAATCCATGGCAGTTAATTTTCTGCAATTTAAGGATTTACAGGCTAGTCGCGGATATATAGAAGAACTTCCACGCGCCTGTTCTTCTGTCGGCCTGAAGGCGTTTTATTTTCCGAAACGGGGCGCAGGAAGGCCAATCCCCGCGTAAAAATGGACATAACCCTTGTCCGCGGAGAAAGATAATTCTTTACCGCATTCGCACGGGCGAGTGAAAGCTGCTCGTTAAAGGAAAGGCTCCCGGTGGAATCCGTGTGACCTTCGATCACGATAGAATCAACCTTTGCCGAATTTATCTTTAAAATAAAGCTGTCCAGGATGGAATAACTTCCCATTTCGAGCGTGGCCTTCCCAGTGGCAAACAGGATATCAGGCAATACCATCGTATCCACCTTTATGAATTCATTACGAAGGATCGTGGGAGGCAGCGGTGGATTTCTTTTATAATGTGCGATCTTTTTTTCAAGCATCGCGTGACGTTCATTCTCGTCATATATCTCTTCCTTCCTCTCCCTGTAATTGCTGCAGGGAAGCTCAGCGGGATCGAGGGGGATAATGGTTACATCATCAAAGAATACATAAAAACGGTTCTCAAGAGGATGCGCTCGTTCGCCCATATAATCCTTCCGTGCAAAATAACCGAAAGAGAAAAATCGCTCGTCCCCGGTGGCTGTATAATCGAGTTCTACCCGGTACCAGAGACTGTCCTTAAAACCCAGGGGGTCATATTTCGAACTCAGGAAGATGGAAGGTCTCCTGAAATGCAGGGGTTCTTTATCGAATAGCGGATCCGATGCTGTAAAGATTACGCCGAGGCTATCATAGATCTCGTGAAAGGATTTTACGAAGAATTCGATCCGGTACCTCGCCCCCGCCCTCATTCCGCACACCAGGGGTGTACGAATGAAGCTTCTCCGGTTATCCTGTGTGAAATGGCCGGCTTCAATTCCCATACAGTTCACGCTTTTGTATGACCGGCGGGGATCCTTGAAATAATTGGCAAAGCCATTGGAAGAACTGATCCAGGCTTCTGGTGCACACTCCACCCGGTATTCAGTGCAGATGTTGACGTCTTCAAATCCACCGTTCAAAACCAGCGATTGGGAAAAAAGGGGAAACGACGCCAGGAATGAGAAGGTAATTAAGCAAAATGGCTTCACTACGAGGAAACGGAGTTTGCGGCGATTCATTTTATTTCACCCGGTTTTTTTCCCG
>CAMLEM010000364.1 GCA_946479005.1 uncultured Chitinophagaceae bacterium
TGACACATATCAGCCCTGCGGCGATCGTCCAGCCACCATAGACCTGGGCCAGAAGGCCGCTTACTGTTCCCATCAGGGTTACCATTGGGAAGGTGCGGATGCCGGCTGTTTTGGAATCAGCGGATTCCCGCTCCAGCCCCACGATCAGGCCCAGGCCGATGGAAATAAATAAAAGATACCAGTTGCTCTCCAGCATAGTTTCTTAAAGATCGTGAATTCCCCCCGATCCTTTGATTAGGGATGCTGAATTACCTTTATCAAAACCGGAATAATGCCTTCGTTCAGTTTATCGGGTTCGCTGGTGGATATACACCGTCGAAAAACCTTTCCTGCCACTATCACTGTTTCCGATGGAAAGATCGCTTCCATTGAAGAGATGCAGGAGACCGCTGATGTACCCGGCCATTACATTATGCCGGGATTCATTGATGCCCACGTGCACATTGAGAGTTCAATGCTGGTGCCCGCTGAATTTGCCCGGCTTGCCGTTGTACACGGCACCGTAGCCACCGTCAGTGATCCCCACGAGATCGCCAATGTATGCGGACTGGAAGGCGTGGATTATATGATCCGGAACGGGCAACAGGTTCCTTTCAAATTTTATTTCGGCGCGCCGAGCTGCGTTCCGGCCACCGGTTTTGAAACCGCCGGGGCATCCCTTGATGCCCGCCAGGTAAGGTCGTTACTGGAAAGAAAGGAGATCAAATATCTCAGCGAGATGATGAATTTCCCCGGCGTGATCCACGAAGATGCCGAGGTGATGCAAAAGATCCGCCACGCGCAGGAACTGGGAAAGCCGGTTGACGGACACGCGCCGGGCCTGAGGGGATCCGGCCTGGAAAAATACATCAGCGCCGGTATCAGCACCGACCACGAATGTTTCACCGAAGAGGAAGCTGCTGAAAAGCTCGCCCGGGGAATGAAGATCATCATCCGCGAAGGCAGCGCTGCGCGGAATTTTGACGCGTTGATCGGTTTACTGAAGGATCACCCGGA
Source organism: uncultured Chitinophagaceae bacterium (assembly GCA_946479005.1). Next base: position 997 of record CAMLEM010000364.1, read on the forward strand.
TAAAATGATGTTCTGCAGCGATGATAAACATCCCGACAGTCTTGAACTGGGGCATATCAACCAGCTTTGTGCGAGGGCCGTAAAAAAAGGGATCGGGCTTTGGAATATCCTGGATGCCGCCTGCAGGAACCCGGTGGAACATTACAAGCTCGATGTGGGCCTGCTGCGCGTGGGAGATCCCGCGGATTTCATTGTTGTGGATGATTTGGAAAGTTTCCGTGTGCGCAAAACATTTATCAATGGAGAGTTGGTTGCGGATGGCGGCAGATCGCTTATCAACGCTTCCACCAGCGAGGTGATCAACCATTTCGAATGTAAAAAAAGATCGGTGATGGATTTTGAATGTCCCGCCGGTGAAGGGCGGTTTCCGTATCCAGTTATCGGCGCGCTGGATGGACAACTGATCACCCAAAAACTGGACCTGCAGCCAAAGAAAGAGGAAAGAAGGTGGGTGAGCGATGTGGATGCTGATGTTTTGAAGATCGTTGTGGTGAACCGTTATGATAATGTTCCCGTTGCAAAGGCCTTTATCAAAAATTTTGGGCTGAAAGAGGGCTCTATCGCCTCTTCCGTGGCACACGACAGCCATAATATCGTAGCCGTGGGCACCGACGATGAAAGTATGTGCAAGGCGGTGAATATGGTGATCGCTCACAAAGGCGGCATCAGCCTGGTCAAAGAAAATACAGAACTTGCCGTTCCTTTACCCGTGGCAGGATTGATGAGCACCGAAGATGGCTATCACGTGGCCAAACAGTATTCCCTGATCGACAGGGCAACAAAGGAAGCCGGCAGCACGCTGGGTGCTCCTTTTATGACACTTTCCTTTATGGCTTTGCTGGTCATTCCAAGCCTTAAACTCAGTGATAAGGGATTGTTCGACGGAGACTCATTTTCTCTACGGGTTTAATCCTCTCTGTATCCAAAAAACAGTTGTCGAAAAAAGCGAATCCCAAATCCGGAATCCGGAATCTCCCCCACTTTCACATTTCTTTATTAAGTAATCCGGGCTGTTTTGGCATCTAATAGGTAAAGAGAACCCAATGAAAAAATCTCTACAAATCAATGCCCGGATCGATGAACCGGAATTCCTGCAAAACCTGGTGGAAAGACTGGCGTATCGCAGGTATGACCTGGGTTATGGAAAGGAACCAATGCCCGAGGGCCAGAAAGCCCTTGAAACTTCGAGCACGGAAACATATGTCAGCGGAACGGTAACTATTGACATGGATGGACGATCAACCATCAATATGCCGTTCATCACCTGCTTTATGTTCACCTGCATCAAAGGCAAGGCAGAACCTTACCAGTTGATCTGGAGCAGCTCACTTTCCTGATATTATTCCTCCCTTTTACAGCCTCCGCCCCTGGCCGAGAGAGAAACTCCTACTCAAATTACTCCCTCTCTTCGCCGGGGGTTTCCATTGACCCTGCTGAATCCGCTATTCACCGAGGAACACCGCGTTCATACCCATCAACCCTTGCAATGAGCGTGGCCGAGGGCTAGATTTGTTGAAAATTTGGTTATGGCAGATCCATTTAATGAGAACGCTGACCGGCGCGGAAGGACACAGGGAAAAGGGCATATCTGGACAGGCCTCTTCCTCGTGCTGATAGGTATCGTGGCGTTTCTACGCATTAACAACCCGGAATTCCCCAAATGGATATTCAGTTGGCAGATGCTCCTTATAGCGCTGGGCCTTTTCATAGGCTTCAGGCATAATTTCCGCCGGCCGGCCTGGCTTGTCCTTGTACTTGTGGGAGGCATTTTTCTTTACAGCGACCTCTATCCCGAAGTGGAATTAAAAAAATACATCCTTCCCATCGTACTGGTTTCGATCGGCCTGCTGATCCTGTTCCGGCCCCGGCATTCCAAACGATGCTGGCAAAAAAAAAATGTGGGAGAGGGAGCACTGGCATCATCGGAACCTGAAGGAGAAGCAACCGCCGACGACTTTATAGACTCCACTTCCATTTTTGGCGGAGCCAAGAAGAACATCATATCAAAGAATTTCAGGGGCGGCGATCTCGTGAATATTTT
>CAMLEM010000365.1 GCA_946479005.1 uncultured Chitinophagaceae bacterium
ATTCCGGATCCCGGATTTTGAATCAGCCGCAAAAAATGCGGCCTAACGATCATTTTTGCGCCAGGAATTCCTTGATCTTGTCTTTGTGTATGATCGCTTCCTTGAAGGTGTAAGCGCCCGTCTTGGGACTGCGCACCGACTTGATCACCTTGGTCCAGTTCTTCGCTTCGGCTGCTGCTCTCGCATCTTTGGTCTTGATCGCCGTTTTTGCTGCTTTTGCCATTGTATTCGATTAATGAAATGAGGAGTATTGTTTACTTGATCTCTTTGTGAACAGTAACCTTCTTCAGGATGGGGTTGTATTTTTTCAACTCCAGCCTTTCGGGGTTGTTCTTCTTGTTCTTTACCGTGATGTAACGGCTGGTACCGGGCATACCGCTATTCTTATGCTCGGTGCATTCCATAATTACCTGTACACGGTTTCCTTTCTTTGCCATTGTTTTGATTTTTTAATTGTCAGATTTTTTCGCCTTTGGCGCGGAGTTCTTTTACAACTGTGTAAAGTCCTTTCTTATTGATAGTGCGGATCGCTTCCGTGGACACTTTCAACGTGATCCACCTGTCCTCTTCCACCAGGTAAAACTTCTTTTTCTGCAAATTGGGCAGGAAACGACGCTTCGTCTTGATGTTCGAGTGAGAGACGGTATGTCCTCCGATCGGCATTTTTCCTGTAACCTGACAAACTCTGGCCATAATTGATACAATATTTTATCCCGAAAATTTCGGGAGGCAAAGGTAAGGGAAAATGTTGAATTTGAAACGATAAAAGGGTGATTTTCCCGCCAATACCTGCAATTTATATAATCCAACATTATCCTAACTTCGCCGCTCGGTATTTGAGCGGGATAGCCCCCGGTCTCACCCCGGTAAACATTTAATTTTCAACCCATAACATCTAAGATTATGTCATATGACGTGATAGTCCTCGGCAGTGGCCCCGGTGGTTACGTAGCAGCGATACGCGCTTCCCAGCTGGGATTTAAAACAGCCATCATTGAAAAGGAAAGCCTGGGCGGCATCTGCCTGAATTGGGGCTGTATTCCCACCAAGGCCCTGTTGAAAAGCGCCCAGGTGATGGAGGATATCAGGCACGCCGCGGGTTACGGCATAGAAGCCACCGGTAAGGCCGATTTCGGAGCCGTGATCAAGAGAAGCCGGGGCGTGGCGGATAAAATGAGCAAGGGGGTGAATTTCCTTATGAGGAAGAATAAAATTGATGTGATAATGGGATTCGGGAAACTGGTTGCCAAAGGGAAGGTGGAAGTGAGTGCGGCAGACGGATCCAAAAAAACAGTTGAAGCCAAACATATCATTATTGCCACGGGCGGGCGGAGCCGTGAACTACCTTCAATGAAACAGGATGGGAAAAAGATCATCGGCTATCGCGAAGCGATGAACCTCCCCTCCCAGCCTAAATCTATCATTGTTGTAGGAAGCGGAGCGATCGGCGTGGAATTCGGATACTTCTACAATAGTATGGGCACCAAAGTGACCATCGTTGAGTTTATGCCCCGTATCGTACCCGTGGAAGATGAGGAAATTTCCAAAGAGCTGGAGAAGAATTTTAAAAAGAGCGGGATCGAGATAATGACGAGCAGCGAAGTGACAAAAGTGGACACTTCAGGCAATGGCGTAAAAGCAACTGTAAAGACGGCGGACGGTGAAAAAACCCTGGAGGCTGATGTTCTGCTCAGCGCCATCGGCGTGGCTGCGAACATTGAAGGAATCGGCCTGGAAGAGCTGGGCATCAAAACCGACAAGGGTCGCATTACGGTTGACAAACAGTATCGCACGAATGTCCCGGGAGTCTATGCCATCGGGGATTGTGTTCCCGGCCAGGCCCTCGCGCACGTGGCCAGCAAGGAGGCAGTAATTTGCGTGGAAGCCATCGGGTACACTGAAAAGAAATTCAATCACCAGCCGGAAGCCTTGGACTATAACAATGTTCCGGGCTGCACCTACTGTTATCCCGAGATCGCTTCGGTGGGATATACTGAAAAGCAGGCGAAGGACGCCGGATATGAGATCAAGGTGGGTAAATTCCCCTTAAGCGCCGCAGGCAAGGCCAGCGCCGCAGGTCACAATGAAGGGTTTGTGAAAGTGATCTTCGATGCCAAATACGGCGAATGGCTGGGCACACATATGATCGGGTACAACGTAACCGAACTGATCGCGGAAACGGTCGTTGCCCGGAAACTGGAAACCACCCACCACGAGGTACTTAACAGCATTCACCCGCATCCAACAATGAGTGAGAATATCAAGGAGGCAATAGAAGTGGCTTATGGAGAAGCCATTCACCTATAAATAGGTTTCCCGCAGGCCGAGCAGATCAAATACACGCAGATCTCGCGGATCTTTCTGCGTGATCTGCGCTTTAAATCAGCGAAATCTGCGGGAACAAAAAAATTACAATTTGATAAACCTGGACATAATCTTCTCTCCCGGTTTTTCCATTTGCAGGAAATAAAGCCCGGGTTTTAGGGAAGAAATATCCAGCTTGTAAATCATAGAAGTGACCTGTGCATTCATCACCGACTGGCCAGTGATATTCACGACGTGGAGGCGCTGACCGATCCACCTCGCATCATAAGAGAGATCGATCGTTAACTGTGAAGAAGCGGGATTTGGATACAACTGCGCGTGCAGCCAGGTTGGATCCTTCACTTCAATATCCGCTCCCTGGATCAGGGGTGTATTTAGCCCTTTTGAGCTCAATAACAATGCGCGGGGTCCGCCACCGGCGAACAGAGAACGCATTCTCGCTTTCTGCCCATTTGTGAAAAGATTCATACAGGCATCGGCGGTGAAGTCCATATAATTCATATACATATCACCGTAAGGACCGTTGCCACAGGTGATGCGAATGTTTTTCGGGCAACCCGGGGTATAGCTGGCCTGTTTGGGCGTGTCATCCACCAGGTCATCTCCGCAAAGCTCATCACCCCAGAGATGTTTCAAGCCCAGCCAATGTCCCACTTCGTGAACAAGGGTCTTCCCCTGGTTGGTGCTGCTATTGTGGCTACCACCGAGT
>CAMLEM010000366.1 GCA_946479005.1 uncultured Chitinophagaceae bacterium
ATCCGGTTTACAGGATCAGAATGCTTTTCGTTGAAATGATCTTTTCGAAATTCACCAGGGTCACACGGTAAACGCCCCGCGGCAGCCAGCCCGGTATTGCGAACGCCTGGTTGATGAAGCCTGCCTGGATGTTCATATTATGCTGGTAAACCAGTTTTCCATCGCTATTATAAAGCAACACTCCATAGTAACCCGGTGCTATATCGTTCATCGTTACCCGGAGATCACTGCCTCTCTCAACAGGTACGGGATAAAGCCTGAAGCCGTTCCCGATGCTACCCACGGTGAAGGACTCCTGTAATCCATAAGAAGTGCCGCCTGAGTTTGTAGCATACGCTTTATAGTAGTAAGTGGCTCCCTGTACCAGTCCATCGAGGTCAACCGTGAAATCACCATTTCCCGTGCGAACCGTTCCCGGCACCTTTATTCCATTTCCATTCTGGAAGCCATTGATGCCGCTGTATTCAATGCCAAATGCGGTCACTTCATCACATCCGTCAGAAGGGATAGAACCGGCGAGGATGGCGCTATGACTGGTGATCGAATTGGCAGGGCCCGTGATAACGGTCGGAAGGCTGATCACCCCGGCACCGCTGGCAGCTACATTGGCTGTGCCAATGGAACCTCCCCCTGTAATGGCAATATTCCCGTTGTACGACTGAACCGCTGATGGTGAAAACTTCACGTAGATCGTTTGGCTGTATGCACCACCCGGTTGGGTAAGGCTTAACGTGGGTGTATAAGTGCCTCCTGCGGTAGTGGAATAGCTATACCCCGCAAGGGCGGCCACATTGACGTTGGTTGCATTCAGTCCCACTCCCGTAATGGTGAAGCTATTCGGTCCGGCGGTTTCACCAACGCACACATCTCCAAAAGGAAGAAGACTACCCGGCGTGATGGTGGGCGCAGCAGTGCTGAAAGATAACTGCGACCCATAAGCCGTTCCGCCGCCATTGGTGGCGTAGGCGCGGTAATAATAAGTCGTATTTGAGTTCAACCCGGTTAAGGCCGCGCTATAACTTGTGCCGGTAAGATTACCTGAGGCAACCTGGGTACCCGTCCCGGGAGTAAAATTGTTCGTGGTGCTGTATTCGATGCCATAGGCGGTAACCGCACTGCAGCCGGGGATACGTCCACCTGCCGTCGCCGTGGTTTGAGTGATCGCCGATGCCAGGCCCGTTGTAACCGTTGCCATTGTGTTCACGCCGGACCCGGTGGCTGCTACGTTCACTGAACTGGCCGCACCGCCTCCACTGACCACGATATCTCCATTGTAAGATTGCACCGCCGTGGGTGTAAACCTTACAAACACTTCCTGGGAGAAAGATCCTCCGGGCTGGGTAAAGCTCAGGGTGGGTGTGTATGTGCCACCTGCTGAGGTTGAATAAGAATAGCCTGCAAGTGCTGCGACGTCTACATTCGCGGCGGTAAGATTGCTGCCGGTAATGGTAAATGAACCAGGTGCACTGTTTGTATTGATACAGATACTCCCGAAACCTGCCAGGCTGGTGACATTCAAAGTAGGATTGGGTGTGAGTGTCGTAAAACTCTGTTCGGTTCCATAGGCCGTACCGCCGGCATTGGTGGCATAGGCAATGTAATAGTAGGTGGTACCCTGGGTAAGGCCTGTAAGATCAGAACTGAAATTCCCTCCCGACAGGTTCGTGGAAGGAACCTGGGTTCCTGTACCGGGGGTGAAACCACTGGTGGTGCTGTACTCGATCCCGTAAGCAGAGATCGCAGAACAGCCGGTGGAACTGATATTACCCGCGGCTGTGGCGGATGTAAGGTTGATCGCTGAAGCAGATCCCGTAGTCACCGTAGGCATTGTATTTACGCCGGAACCGGAGGCCGCCACATTCACACTGGATGCACCTCCTCCCCCCACTACGATGTTGCCATTATAAGATTGCACTGCAGTGGGATCGAAATTCACAAAAACTTCCTGGGAGAAACTTCCTCCTCCCTGCGTTATGGTCAGGGTGCTGGTATAAGGTCCGCCGGATGCAGTGGCATAGGTAAAGCCCGTAAGAGCTCCTACGGTAACATCTGCGGTTGTCAGGTTGGTTCCGGTAATGGTGAATGAATTAGGTCCGGCTGTAGTGTTGATGCAAACATTTCCGAATGCAGCCAGGGGTGAGCCGATCGATAGGGATGCAACGTTCCCGGCTGGGGTTACTTCTGCCCAGGTAGTTCCGACCCTTAGCTCATCAATTTCTACAGGAGGGGTTTCCTGTGGGCTGTCCTGCCTCAACATTACACGTCCCACACCGGCTGCGCTCAGGTCTGTTCCAGGTGCAGCCGTTATATCCGCAGTGGGTTCTGACGCTCCGATCGCGGGCGTATTTAACCATAACCTCGCCACATCATTCGCGGTTCCAGTTACAATGTCATAACTGCCTACAATGAAATAGGAAGTGCCGGGGTCCAGATCCGTCGTCAGCCAGGCTACAGCAGAATTACTTCTGGTTGAAATTCCGATATTAAACTTCCCCGGGGTTGCGCTAAGTTTCGCCCAAACCGAACCTCCAAATGCGGTGGTTGAGCCTGTTTGCATCAAAGTGGTAAAATATCCACCCGTCATATCAAGCGATCCCAGTGATGGGAGATTGAGTATGTAAGAAAAATATATGGATCCAGATGTCTGCGCTGTGAAGCCTGTCCAATAATCTGTTCCCGAACCATCATAGGCGACCTTGTTACCAGTTGACGGAGCGAGGTTAGGATAAGTAAGGCTATTATTAGTCACAAGAATGGAATCACCCGTATTCACAATTGACCATAAACCTCCACTTTGTGATGCAAGACCATTCGTAGCGTGAGAAGTATAATTGAATGGTTCGGAAAGTAATTGCGCCTGGCTAGTCATCATCACAAAACTTAAGCAGGCAAGCAGGACGATTTTTTTCATAATTCAGTTAATTAAAAATATTTTAAACCGGCCTCCGGGGGAGGCCGGTGCATTTATTAATTCCAGCTAAACTTCACATCATCAATCGCCGTAGAAGGCCTGTTGCCTCCT
>CAMLEM010000367.1 GCA_946479005.1 uncultured Chitinophagaceae bacterium
CAGGACCTCGAGTGGCACGATGTGCCGTTCTGGAGCTATTTCTGCCAGATCAGTGATTCCACCACTTCCTATGGCTCCTATTCAGGAGCGGTGCCCAATGAAAAGATCACCTGGGGAAAGCTCGATGTTAAGACGCCCAAGTACATCGTGGAAAGCGATGCCACCATCGTGGCTCCCCTGGTATTCGCCTGGGTGTTGGGATGGTAAAAAATATCACACCGCATTGCCCAGCTCTCTCTTAAGACGCTGGGCATTTTTTGCGCTCTTAATGCCGCTGATGAGCAAATAAATGACGATCGCCTTCACCAGGAAGCCGGAAATAGCTCCTTTGGCCCCTGTGATCGATATGATATAGACCCAGAGGCCAGCCACGATCACCGTTACGATGATCACGGCCGCCAGGGGTTCCTTGAAAGCAAGCAGGGCCATTATGGCGATCACGGAAGGAACAACGAGCGACCACAGTAACAGGGGAACAGTAAGCATTTCCGAGATGAGGAGCCCCAGTATGTCACTCAGGAACATAAGGAGCGCAACTGTCAGGATCCTTTTTCTCACCAGCCTCAGTTCCGAATAATACGTGTATTTGTTGACCTCTTCGTAGGAGTCGAAGATATTCTCACTCATTTGTTGAAGTTCGCAAAAAAATCAAAAGGCCTTCGGTCTTTCCAGTTTGAGATCCCTTTTTAGCATTTCCTCGCGGTTCGACATCACCCAGGCGGTATGAAAGATGAGCCGGGTCCTCTTTTCCATCAGTTTATAATTGATCTTATCGGGCGTGTCGGTGGGTTTGTGATAATCTGCGTGAACACCGTTGAAATAAAAGATCACAGGCACACCTTTTTCGGCGAAATTATAATGGTCGCTGCGAAAATAGAATCGGTTTGGATCATTGGGATCATTGTATTTCCGGTCGAGGTTCATTTTTGCATAGGTGCCGTTCACCTGGTCGGTGATCGGGGTCAGATCAGAGCTGAGCTTGTCGTCACCGATGATGTAAACATAGTTCGCGGAATCTTTCGCCTTTTGGAAATCGTTACCAATGCGGCCGATCATATCGATATTCAGGTCAACGGTTGTTTTTTCAAGGGGAAAAACCGGGTGATCCGTGTAATACTTCGATCCCCAAAGTCCTTTTTCCTCTCCGCTTACCCACATAAACACAATGGTCCTGCGTGGTCCTTTTCCTGCCGCCTTTGCTTTGGCGACGGCCTGCGCCAGCTCGATCACCCCGGTGCTGCCACTTCCATCGTCATCAGCACCATAGTAAATGGTCGTGTCATTTCTCTTTCCCACGTGATCATAGTGAGCGGTAATGAACACATACTCATCTTTTTTATCCGTGCCTTCAATCATTCCCAGGATATTGGATACCTGGGTTGACCGGGAAACCTTGGCGAACTGCAATTCAGTTTCTGTTTTATAAACTCCCCTCGTGAAGGTTCCTTCCTTTGCTTTTGCAATGATATCCATACCCGGCTGCCCCATTATCCGGGCTGCAGCGGAAGGAGATACTGAAAAGGTAAAGGGCGACTGGCTGGCTCGGAACCCATTGGGCGACCAGTTGCTGGTTGTGTTCATCTGCCTGCGCGGAAAATTATTGTAAACGACCAGGAGTGCGGTGGCGCCTTTTGCCATAGCCGCGTTCATTTTCCCGAAGGAACTGCCGGGAGACTGGAAACCGGTAATGGAGGGTTTGTAATCCGGGGGCATACCATCGAGGATCATCACCATCTTGCCGGCAACATTCAAACCGGCATAATCATCCCGTTTATCTCCATCCACGATGCCGTGTCCCGCGAACACCACTTCTGAAAAACGCATTCCCCCGGCATAGTTATTTGCCAGCGGCTGGTAATCGGTATTAAGCTCCAGTGTTTGTCCATTGACCACGAGCGCTGATCCTGTCATTGAATCGCGGTAGAGGGTATAGTACTGCCGGTAACTGCCATTGTTGGCGGGCATCAAACCGCTTGCTTTTATCTGTTCTTCGATATAATCGGCGGCTTTCTCGAGGCCGGGTGAAGGCGTATCTCTTCCTTCCATCTCTTTCGACGCGATGATATACAGGTGTTTCTTCATTTCAGCGGCGTCGATGTAGGAGCTGAATTTGACGGCATGCTTATCTTTTTTCTGGGAAAAGCCTGCCAGGGGGCCAAGAACCAATACGAACAGGATACAGTTTCTAAGCATATGCGTTTTTTTATCAGGACGCTAAAAATAGCCTCTAAAATGCAATCAAAACCAAAAAAAGGATAAATGGAGGTCAGCAGGAGATCTTTTCCACGCGCCGGGAATGCCTTCCGCCTTCAAAGGCCGTGTTCATAAATATGTTCACCATCTTTTCGGCATCTCCTTCACGTACGAAACGGGCAGGAATGCAAATGATGTTGGCATTATTATGTTCCCTCGCGAGTTGGGCCAGCTCTTCTCCCCAGGTTATGGCGGCCCGGATACCCTGGTGTTTGTTGGCTGTAATGGCCACGCCATTGGCGCTGCCACATAAAAGGATACCAAATGCTGCCTTCCCGTTTTGGACCGCTTCTGCAACCGGGTGCGCGAAATCGGGATAATCAACGGAATCCTTATTATGTGTCCCGAAATCTTCAAATGCCAGGCCCTTTCCTTCAAGAAATGAGATCAGCCGTTCCTTGTAATCATAGCCTGCGTGATCGCTGCCAATGGCAATGGGTTTGCTCAGGTCAAATGCGTTACTCATCCTTATAAAGGTAAGAAATTCCCTGCTCCTCAACTCCACTCTTTCACTTCCTGGCGCTTATTGATCCGGGAGGCGAGAATGATGCTGGCTTCAAACAGGAGGTAGAGCGGAATGGTTACGATCGCCAGGCGAAAGGGATCGGTGGAAGGCGTGATGATCGCCGCAGCGATCAGGATCACCACGAACGCGTGGCGACGATATTTTTTCAGGAAACGGGCGGTGAGGATGCCTATCCGCGTAAGGACCATCACCAGCAATGGCATTTGAAAAAGCACACCAATGCCTACGGTGGTATAAAC
>CAMLEM010000368.1 GCA_946479005.1 uncultured Chitinophagaceae bacterium
TCAGATATGATCAGGACCCTGTTTTCGAGCTCGGGACACGAGATGTATTCAAGACTGATCTCAAAACTGCCGTCTTTATTATGTTTCCGGTAAGCTGATATAAAAGCATTATCCCCTTTGTCAAAATAGTTCAGGATGCCCTGGTGCAGGGGCAGGCCCGCCCGGAGAATGGTGGCCAGGACAGGCTGGTCCCTCAGTGTTTTGGTAAGCGACATCCCAAGCGGCGTCTGGATCTCCGTTTCATTGAAAGGCAGCACCTTGCTGATCTCGTAAGCGGCCACTTCGCCGATCCTTTCCAGGTTCCGGCGAAACCGCATCCTGTCGGCCTGTACCGTAACGTCGCGGATCTCACCGACCCAGTTGCTGACGAGTGAATGTTGCTGGCTGAGGTTAATGACCATACTCTTGAATGCTTATTTTTGGAACCGACGAATTCGGGCAAATCTAACTAAATTCTCCTTTGTGGTTTATAATGCGATAGGCTTAATGAGCGGCAGTTCCCTGGATGGATTGGACATCGTGTTTGCCGAGTTCAATGAACAGGGAGGCCAATGGACCTACGATATAAAATTCGCTGATTGCTATCCCTATAACGGGGAATGGAAAAAACGCCTGTCGGAGGCCACCCATCTCAGTGCCAGGGACTACCTGCTGCTCCATACCGATTACGGGCATTACCTGGGAAAAGAGGTCAGGCGTTTTATGGAGGATCATTCACTGGAGTACCGGGTAGGCCTGGTAAGCTCGCACGGGCATACCAGTTTTCATATTCCATCGAAGGGAATGACCGGCCAACTGGGCGACGGAGCAGCCATAGCCGCGGAATTAAGGCTTCCCGTAGTGACCGATCTGCGCGCGATGGATGTGGCAATGGGCGGCCAGGGCGCGCCAATCGTTCCTGTGGGTGAAAAATGGCTGCTGCCGGGCTATGAATACTTTCTCAATATTGGAGGCATCGCAAATATTTCCCGGCAGGGCGAGGAATATATTGCTTTTGATATCTGCCCGGCAAACCGTGTACTGAACCTGCTGGCGGCAGAGGCCAGGAAGCCATTCGATGAGGATGGATCAATGGCCTCAGCTGGAAAATTGAATGCTGTCATACTTGAAGAACTTAACCGCCAGGAATATTATTCACTTCCCTTCCCAAAATCGCTGGCCAATGATTTCGGAACAGAACTTCTTTATCCCCTGGTAAGAAGGTCGGGATCCATCGAAGATGCACTGCGTACAATGGTTGAGCACATCGCCCTGCAGCTGAAAAATTCACTGCGCGCATTGAACAATGGTGAGCGCCCGGGGAAGATGCTGGTCACGGGTGGCGGGGCATTCAACGGTTTCCTGGTGGGGCGGATCCGCGAAGAGCTGAAGGAATTAAACATTGAAGTGGAGGTACCTTCCGCCCGGCTGGTGAACTACAAGGAAGCCCTGGTGATGGCCTTCATTGGCATCCTTCGCTGGAGGCAGGAAGTGAACGTGTTCTCATCGGTAACAGGAGCGAAGGGAGATTCAGTGGGAGGGGCGCTCTGGATCGGTTAAAGCCCGAGGATCTCTCTTAACCGCACATAACCGCTCCTGCTCACCGGCACCCGGGCACCGGACCTCAGCACGGCCACGTGACTGTCCTTCTCATAAGGATCAATCCGGGTGATCTGCTGGAGATTTACAATGAAAGAACGATGGCAGCGTGCGAACTGGTTCCTGTCGAGTGCCTGTTCAAAATAACCCATTGTTTTGTTCTTGAGAAAATATCCTTCCTGAGTGTGTACTTTCACATAGTCGTCTGCGGCTTCCAGGTAATGGACATCTCCTGCCGGGATGATCTTGATCTTGCTTCCATTCTTTACCACGATCCTTTCATTTTGAGTGGGGGAGAAAGACCCTCCTTCCAGCAATTCCTGCGCCGCGTGCCTGGCAGCGGGTTTGGTTTGCATCCATTTCGCGATGGCCTTATCGAACCGTTCCTGGTTGAAGGGTTTGAGCAGGTAATCCACCGCGTGGGTCGAAGGCTTTGATCGCGTACTCATCGAAGGCCGTGGTGAAGATCACCGCCGGTGGATCATCTACCAGTTCCAGCATTTCAAAGCCCGTGATCTTCGGCATCTGTATGTCGAGGAAGATAAGATCGGGTTTTAGTTCCTGGATGGCCTTCAAACCTTCAAACCCGTCATTGCATTCCTGTGCCAGTTCCAGCTCAGGATGTTTTTGAAGGTATTCTTTCACAATGCTTCTCGCCAGGGGCTCGTCGTCTATGATGATAACTTTCATAAATAATATTTATCGCGAGACAGAAGGGATCCTCACTTCTGTTGTAAAAATATTCCCTTCCGTGGTTGTTTTTAAAAGATCGGTTCTCCCAAATAAAAGATAGAGCCTTCGCTGTACGGATTTCAAACCGAAACCAGTTCCCGTCCGGGGGGAGGAGGTTTCGGGATCAAACGGGTTGCTGATGCGGATCACCAGTTCTTCATTTTGGAGAGTGACCTGCAACCTGATCACGGTGTGACCCGTGGTGTCATAAAGTCCGAATTTGATCGCGTTTTCCATGATGGGCTGCAGCAGCAGGGCGGGAAGGGAAACATCCATCGCTTCTTCTGAAGTTTCTATTTCGGTGTCGAGCCTGTTGCCAAAACGAACTTTTTCGATATCCAGGTAAAGTTGCAGGTATTGCAGTTCTTCGCGCAGAGACACGGATTGTGTCTCCTCTTTTTTGATCGTTCCGCGAAGGAAATCAGATAGTTGCTGCACCATTTTCCTGGCTTCGTCCGGGCGGGCGCCTATCAGCGCGTTGATTGAATTCAAACTGTTAAACAGGAAATGAGGCTGAAGTTGTTGCCTGAGCTTGAACAATTCGGCGTCCCTGGCCAGCCGTTCAGAATCCGACTTGCGCATTTCCTGCTCTTTTTGTTCTTCCTGGTTATACCAGAGAATGCTGATCATCGTAATGCAGCCCAGTAAAAGGAAGGCAATGCTGAAACGGATCGACATCGAATGCTGTAGCAGTTCGCGGTAA
>CAMLEM010000369.1 GCA_946479005.1 uncultured Chitinophagaceae bacterium
TTGTAGATGTACGGTGCGAAATCATCACTCTTATACCTTGTGCCGGTGAAATAGGCCGCTCCTTTTTTGAAGGGATCGGCATCAATGCAATTCCACATTATCCATTGAGGCGCGCCGGCCGGAGTTACATTCTCCCAGTTCTTTCCCCCGTCACGGCTCACGTGAATGAGCCCATCGTCGCTGCCGGTCCAAAGGAGGTCCTTTTCCACCGGGCTTTCCATTGCAGTGAAAATGGTGCAATAGTATTCCACGGATGTATTGTCCTGCGTGATCGGCCCGCCGCTGGACCGTTGCTTCGATTTATCGTTGGTTGTAAGATCCGGAGAGATCTCCTTCCAGCTATACCCCTCATCTTCCGTTACGAAAAGATGATTTCCCGCGGCATACAATTTCTTCGGGTCGTGAGGAGAAAAGAATATGGGGAAATTCCACTGGAAGCGGTATTTCAAAACATCGGCGCCGGCGCCCATCGGGTTATCCGGCCACACACTCACCGTGCGGTTCTCCCGGGTCTTATGATCCAGCCTTGACAAATACCCCCCATAATTTCCTCCATATACAATATCAGGATCCTTCGGGTCCGCGACCACGTAACCGCTTTCCGAACCTGCAGTCACTTCCCAGTCGTTTTCCGTGATGCCGGCTCCGTAGCTCCGGTGCCTTAATCTGAGTGTCGTGTTGTCCTGCTGCGCGCCAAGGATCCGGTAAGGAAATGCATTGTCGGTGGAAACCCGGTAGATCTGGGCCGTTGGCTGGTTCATATAAGTGCTCCAGCTTCCCCCTGCGTCGAATGAAACCTGGGCTCCCCCATCATCAGCTACGATCATCCGGTTCGCGTTCTCCGGGTCGATCCACAGGTCGTGGTGGTCTGCATGCGGCGTGTCGATCTCTTTAAACGTTTTTCCACCGTCGGTGCTCATCATAAAACCCACATTGGGACAATAGACCCTGTTCTCATTCTTCGGGTCAACAAACACCTTCGTGTAATACCAGGCTCGCTGGCGGATATTGTTATCATTGCTCTGCAGGCTCCAGGTTTCCCCCGCATCGGCGCTCATATAAAGCCCGCCATCCTTATTCTCCAGCAGGCAGTAGATCTTATCCGTATTGGAAGGGGCCACCGTCACGCCCACGATCCCCCAGGTGCCACGCGGCAAACCTTTACTTCCCGTGATGTTCTTCCAGGTCTCTCCGCCATCCGTGCTTTTCCAAAGACCGCTTCCTTCCCCGCCACTTTCCAGGCTATAGGGTGTCCGGATCAGCCTCCACATCCCTGCATAGAAAACAGAGGGATTGCCGGGCTCCATCACCAGGTCGCTGGCGCCGGTTTGTTCGTTGACAAAAAGAGTGCGTTTCCAGGTCTTCCCCCCATCTGTTGTTTTATAAACGCCCCGTTCGTTATTCGGCCCAAAAAGATGACCCATTACAGCCGCCCATACAATATCAGGATTGCGCGGGTGGATCACCAGTCGTATGATATGCCTGCCATCCTTCAGTCCAACATTCTTCCAGCTTTTTCCGCCATCCTCTGACCTCCACACACCGCCCAGCCCTTCACTCACATTGCCTCTCATTGTATTCTCGCCCTCACCCACATAGATCACCGATTCATCTGAGGGGGCCACTGCCACGGCACCAATGCTGCCTCCAAAAAATTTATCGGAGATATTCTTCCAGGAAGCTCCCGCATCGGTCGTCTTCCAAACGCCGCCTCCCGTGCCGCCGAAGTAGAAAGTGTTGTTGTGTTTATAGCTTCCCGCCACTGCCCCGCTTCGCCCTCCCCGCCAGGGACCCACCAGCCTGTATTTCAGCTTCGATTCGATCAGTTTATCGAATTCTCCCACGACAGGGGCAGGATCTGTTTTTTTCTTTTGGGAGAATGACAAAAAGGAAACGAGCAGGGCCAGGAGACCCATAAGTAGTTTTTTCATTGCAGGCAGTGATTTGCCTTCAAGTTATTTAAAACTTTAGGAAGGCCACAGAAAAAGAATCACGAAGCCCGCGATGATCAGGGTGCCAAACAGGATGCCGACCAGCTTTCCCAGCGCTCTCCCTCCCAGCACAGCCGCCATTCCTCCTTTGAAAGCAAGATTGGCCATAGTTGCAATGAGAATGAGCTTCCAGGCCATAGATTCACTGATCTCCTGTGATTCAGCCATTCGTGCCGTTGAAAGTGTAATGGCATCCATATCGGTAAGTCCTGACACCACTGATACAGCATACAATGCCTGGTCACCAAATTCCCGTTGCACCGCGGCAGTGATGAATCTGACCGCGCCATAAAGCAGCGCGAAGGTGATGGCACTTTTCAATTGCGCGGGGTTCCCCTGTTCCGGCATTTCATTTTTCTCATTGCGGTGCCTGAAGAAAAGAAGCACTATGAGAACGATCATCAGGGCCAGCTCTGCGCCCAATGGTACAGCGATCTGCTGGAAGGAGCCCGGTGCTACCACACTGACCTCAACCAGCACGCGTATCATCGAAACAGCGGAAGCAGTCAGGATGACAAAGGCCGCCAGTTTCACCGCTCCTCCCCCGCTCGCCGCTCTTTTCGCATACGAGAGGGTGGTAGCCGTGCTGGAGATCAACCCACCCAGGATCCCGCCGAGCAGAACGCCTGCCTTTCCACCAAATATCTTATAAAGAAAATAACCCACGAGGCTGATCCCCACGATCAGTACCACCATCCACCAGATCTCCTTGGGGTTAAGAGATTCATACTTATCATAGGATTGATCAGGAAGAATGGGAAGGATCACCATAGATATCAGGATGAACTGCATGATCCCTACCAGGTCTTTCTGCCCGATCCTGTCAACCCAACCGTGAATGGTGGTTTTGAAATGCAGGAGCACTACCACTACCCCGGTCACCACAACAGCCAGGGGATAATTCTTCTCCACCAGGTAAACGCCGATCACGTACATCAGTAAAACTGCGATCTCGGTTGTCATTCCGGGGCTTTCATCCTTCAGCCGCATCCGGTGAATATTAGAAATG
>CAMLEM010000370.1 GCA_946479005.1 uncultured Chitinophagaceae bacterium
TCCTTGTGATGTACATCTGGTACCGGGCCCGGAAGATCAAGAACCGTTACGTGGAATTCGTACGTATGGAACACTATGTACCGAAGATCCAGGAACTCAGCAATGACCGGTCCGTTCCCAAGTATGCCACTCACCTGGTGTATATGACCAGCGCGAACAACCCGAAGGAGATCGAGCATAAGATCATCTATTCGATCCTGAATAAAAAGCCCAAACGGGCAGATATCTATTGGTTCGTTCACGTGGACACGATGGATGATCCCTATACCAGCGAATACAAGGTCGAACACATCATCCCCAACGACATCATCCGTGTTGATTTCAGGCTGGGATTCAGGATGGAGCCGCGGATCAATATGATGTTCCGTAAAGTGGTTGAAGACCTGGTGGCAAACAAGGAGGTAAACATTATCAGCCGGTATGAGTCCCTGGCGAGCAGCAACACGGTGGGGGATTTCCAGTTTATGGTGATGGAAAAATACCTTAGCCAGGACAATGAGCTGCCCTTCATCGAACGCGTGATAATGAAATTCCATTTCTGGCTGAAGGAGCATAGCCTCTCTGAGGAAAAAGGATTCGGCCTGGACGTTGCCAACGTGACCGTGGAAAAATTCCCGCTCATTGTTGCACCTGTCACCAACCTGCGGCTCAAGCGGGTGGAAGAATAAGCAAACCGCCATTTGACGACCATACTTCTATATGTTCTCGCAGGCATCGCCGTGCTCTCTGTACTGGCCTATTTCCTACAGGAGAAGTTCATCTTTAAACCGGAAAAGCTCAGGCAGGATTTTGAGTTCAGGTACGAAGTCCCGTTCAGGGAATATTTTTTCGACGTGGAGCCCGGGGTAAGGATCAATGCCCTGCATTTCCATAGGGAGAAACCAAAAGGGCTGATCCTTTACTTCCACGGTAACTCAAGAAGCATAAAAGGGTGGGCTCGTTATGCCAAAGATTTTTATCGTTATGATTATGACGTGATGCTGGTAGATTATCGGGGCTTCGGAAAAAGCACCGGTGAGCGCAGCGAGAAAGAAATGCTGAACGATATGCAATTCATTTATGAAAAGCTCAAAAATGAATATCCTGAAGATCACCTGATCATTTACGGCCGGAGCATCGGCAGCGGCTTTGCCACCAAACTGGCTTCGGATAACCATCCCCGTTACCTGATCCTTGACGCGCCTTATTTTAATTTCCTGAGAGTGATCGAGAGGTTCCTGCCCATACTGCCGGTAAGGTTCGTACTACGCTATCACCTGAGGACGGATAAATGGATCCGGCTGGTCAAATGCCATACCTACATCATACACGGTTCCCGGGACTGGCTGATCCCCATCCGGCACAGCGAAGCACTCCAAAAACTGAACCCGAGGAAAATAACGCTCATCCGGATTGCCGGCGGGGGGCATAATAACCTGCCCCGGTTTGATGAGTACCACAATTTTATCAGGGATATTTTAAAAGTCGATTAGTTCCAGATGGATCTTCGGTCCCTCATTAGGGCTGTTAAGGTTTAGTGAATTGGGAATCCCTCCTGTAGTAACGGCCCCTCCTTTGTTCGTCAAACCCTTAAAAGGAGGCGCTTATGAAACCGAAACTTTACCCATTTATCATTCTCGGCCTTTCCCTGTTCGCCTTTTCCTGCCGTACCGCAAAAAAAATGTATGAAAAAGGGAATTACGATGAAGCGGTAGAACTTGCAGCGAAGAAGCTTCAGAAAAACCCCGATGATCCAAAGCTCATTTCCCTGATCCGCGAAGCTTACCGGTATGCAGAGGAAGACCACCAGGCAAACATCCGCTCTTTTTCCCAAAGCAGCAATGAACTGAAATGGGAATGGATATACAATGAATATGCTTCCCTGCAGCGGATGTACGATGCCATTTACAAAGTGCCTTCGATCTTCAGGCTGCTGGATCCCATAGACCAATCCGGCGCTCTCATTTCTTACGCGGAGAAGGCCGGTGATGTGCGGTTCGACAGGGGTATGTATTTTATGGACCAGGGTGATAAAGCCTCTTTCAGGAAAGCCTATGGAGAATTCATAGCGGCAATGAAATTCAAGCCGGGTCACAGGGATATCAGCCTGAAAATGGAGGAAGCATATGAACTGGCCGTAACCAACGTGATCGTTCACCCGATACATCAATATGGCGGGTATGTTTACAGCGGATACTCCCGCGGGGGGATGAACTTTGATGACCAGTTGATCCGGGACCTCCAGTTCAACAGCGGTAGCGAATTCACTCGCTTCTACTCTGCCTGGGATGCAAGAGGACAGGCTGTTCGCCCCGACCTTGAAATGGATATGAGCCTGGTGCGTTTCGACCTGGGCAGGCCCCAGGAGATCCGGTCAAAACGTCGCGTTTCGAAAGAAGTGCTTGTAAAGGAAACCGTTTACAAGCCGGATTCCGTGGTAAAGGAATACGCGAAAGTCTATGCAGATATACACACAACCCGCAGGACCCAGTATGCAGAAGCAAGGCTGGATATCAGCCTCCGGAGGGCAGATGGTTCCTGGGTATGGAGCGATCATCTCGGCGCCAGCCGTTCCTGGACGAATGAGACAGTTTCGTTCACCGGTGACCAGCGGGCTTTGAGCGACCAGGATCGCCAGCTGTTGAACAATAGTAACAACAACACGCCCCCGCACGAAAGAGATATCACCCGCGATCTGCTTGATGAACTCAGCCGCGATGCGGTGTACCGGGTCCGCAGTTATTTTACATCAACAAATTATTAATTGAAAAGAGGCTCCAAACCGGGGCCTCTTTTACGTTCATTCAGGGCTAACTTCGCCGGATGAAATGGAAGAAGGCCTGGAAGATTACCAGGATCGCAGCGTTGATCTTCGTCACGGTCGGCTCCGCCGGGATCAGGCCGTCGGCCACACTGAGCAACTGCCAGCGACCTTGCTCGCGCACGTGAGTTTCGACCTGCCACTTGTGAACGGACGTGGTCTGCCCGCCGATCTCAGTGAGCTGGTCGGA
>CAMLEM010000371.1 GCA_946479005.1 uncultured Chitinophagaceae bacterium
TTATCGCCGTTGGATTCACTTCACCCAGGTTTTCGAGCCGCTTCTTCATCCTGTCTGCTTTCTCCTGCAATTCTTCCACCGCGATTTCCGTGGTTCTCGCTTCGCCTAAAATGGTTTCCAGGTCTATCCGGAACTCCACGTTCAGCCTTTCCTTCATTCCCGCCAGCTGCAGCCTGAGCTCATTCAGTTTATCCTTGATCGCGGTGAGCATATGCTCCACCTGCTCCTTGTCCCGCACCTTATGCCGAAGCTCGCTTTCCTTCTCCGCCAGCTGGTTCCGGAAATTGTAATAGGCCTGGTCTGCTTCATTCAATTTCTTCTCTTCCTCATCCTTGCTTTTCATCAGGTTTAGCAGTTCTGATTCCAGCGTGTCCAGCGAAGTGGCGGATTCCCCGATGAGCCTGGCCGTTTCTTCCAGTTGCGAAGTATTGCTGCTGATCTGCTGCTGCAGATCGATTAGCTGGTTGTTCTTAAAATCCAGTTCCTGCCCCAGCGCAGCGATCTTGCTCTGCTGCCGGGTCACCTGGATATTAAAATCATTGAACTGCCTGGTGGCCTCGTTGAAATTCATTTCGGCGAGCTGGAAAGCCTCCGTTGCTTCGGCGAGCTTTGCCGAGTTCACCTGTAGCTGTTCATTATAATCGGTGAGCTGGTTACGCACGCCTTCAACCGAACTGATCGTTTGCTTCATCTGGAGGGTCAGCTCTTCAATGCGATGCTGACTGCTGGTTCGCAATGAATGGAGATTCTCCAGTTTATTATGCAGGGCAAAGACCTCATTCGTCAGCGCCTGGATCTCTTTCTCCGTATCACGGATGGTGGTCTCCCGCAATTCCTCGTTGAAGGCGATCACTTCGTTTTGGCGCCCCTGGATATCGGATCTCAGCAATTCCACCACGGCCGACTGCGCAGTGATCTCTTCCTGCAGTTTTTCCAGGTTCTTCACCCGGCCGATCTTCTTTCCTTCGATCAACCCCACGCTGCCGCCGGTTAGTGAATATTTTCCTTTCACGTACTTGCCATTCTTCTCTATCACCACAAAACCGTTGCTGCTCTTCAACGCTTCCTCAGAATCGGCGATATAGACATTCCCGAGGAGATGCTCGGCCAGCTTGCGATAACGCGCTTCCACATCCACCACGCTCAATGCCGGGATGCCCCCCTGGAGCACGTGCGAGGGATCACCGGGAACGGTATGCGCATTGATCTGGTCGAGCAGGAAGAAATTGGCCTTTCCCTTCCGGTTCTCATCCAGAAGGCGAACCGCCTGCAGGCCTTCCTGCAGATCATTCACGACATAATAACTGAGATAAGGTTCAAGCACGTTCTCAAGGGCCGTACGATATTCTTCCTTTACATAAAGCACATCGGAAAGCACGGGTGAAGTGTGGTTCCAGCCCGAATTGTTGTGAAGGAACTTCACACTCTCGGGGTAACCTTCCATTGAATCGATCATACTTTTCAGCAGGTCGTGTTCATTCTTTTTTGAATCCAGTTTACGTGTTTCTTCGGCAAGCTGGTTCTTTAACCCTTCGAGCACCGCCTGTGTCTGGAGGATCTGGTCCTTGGTGTATTCGTGGTGCTGGTGCAATTGCTCGAGGTCCACTTTTTTGATCGCTAGTTCCTTTTCCCGTAGGATGCGATCCTGGTCGAGCTGCACTCTTTGCTGATCACGCAACCTCCTTTCCTCCTCTATCTGTGCAATGGTGCGCTGGTAATTCTGCACGGATGTGTCTGCCACCGCCACCCGTTTTTCAGCATCGAACTGGTTCCTCTGGATGTGCTGGTGTTCGCTCCTGAATTGTTCCAGGGCCTTTCTTTTTTCTTCCAGCACCGTGCGGCGTGATTCAGCTTCCTTCTCCAGATCTGCCAGCTGCCTGTTCAGGCCATTCAATCCTTCCTCTTCTTCGGCGAGCTGTTTTCGGGTGAAGCCGATACTTTCTTCGATGCCTTTCTGCTGGCCGCCGGCCTTTTGTAAAAACTCTGCCAGGCTGCTCTCCTTTTCCCGGAGATGTTCCAGGCGCTGGGCGGAAAGATTCCTGTCATTTTCCCGGCTTCTGACCGACTGAAGCATTTCATTATACGCGTGCTGCAGCGCTTGCAATTCTTTCTCCTTGGTGATGAAGGCCAGCTTCTCTTCTTCCAGGGCGGCTTCACCCGTGGCGATCTCGGCCTCGATCTTCGCTTTCCGGTCTGTTTCGATCTCGCTTTGCTGGTTCAGCTCCTGGTAGCTGAGATTGAATCCTTCCAGCGCGGCCTTGGCCAGTTCAATGCTGACCTCCCTGTATTCCTTCTTGATCTCGTGGTATTTCTCGGCTTTTTTTGCCTGGCTCTCCAGCGCTTTCAGTTGGTTGTTGATCTCGAACAAAAGGTCTTCGATCCTGGCCAGGTCCTGCTCCGTAGCGTCAAGCTTTAGTTTGGCCTCTTTTTTCCGGGTCTTATAGATTGAAATGCCTGCCGCCTGCTCAAGCATCCTGCGGCGGCTGTTGTCCTTATCCTTGATCAGGTCGTCCACCATTCCCAGCTCAATGATCGCATAGCTGTCGGTGGAGATCCCCGTATCCATAAAAAGATTCTGGATATCCTTCAACCGGCACTGAACATCATTGAGCCTGTACTCGCTCTCTCCGCTCTTATAGAATTTTCGTGTAATGGTCACCGTGCTGAACTCCGTAGGAAGCAGGTTCCTCGTATTTTCGAAGGTCAGGTTCACCTCTGCCAAACCACTGGCAGAACGGGTCTTCGACCCATTGAAGACCAGGCTATCGAGGTTCTCGGAACGAAGATGGCTGATCTTCTGCTCCCCGATCACCCAGCGGATACTGTCCACAATATTCGATTTCCCGCATCCGTTCGGACCCACAATGCCTGTGATATTATCGTCGAAATTGACGATCGTTTTGTCGGCAAAACTTTTAAAACCCTTGATCTCTAAGCTCTTTAATCTCACGGTGTACTTGATTTTATTACCGGCGAA
>CAMLEM010000372.1 GCA_946479005.1 uncultured Chitinophagaceae bacterium
GTCCTGTGCGCCCTGGAGGATCCAGTTCCTGATCGTCGCGATCTGCTCCGTGCTGAGCCTGGGCCGGGGAGGCGGCGGCATTCTGTCGTCAGGATCGGCTTCCGTGATTTTTTCATAGAGTTCGCTACCATTGGGATCACCGGGATCGACCCCTGCCGTGGACATCACATACGCGTAAGAAGTAAGGATCACTCCCTCCTGGTGTCCTGCCACATCGTGGCAACCACTCATTGCACAGTTCGAAAGAAGGATAGGCAATACCTGTTGCTGAAAATATATTTTTGAAGGATCGCAATTCGAACCACCGCCGGATCCACCGCTTCCCGTGCCCCCTCCCCCGGTACCACCCGTTCCGCTCCCTCCTCCCGGGGGATCTGTAACCACGGCTCCCGGCTCGTGGCGGCAGGATAAAAAAGCACCTAAACAAAGTACCAGGATAAAAATGCGGGATGCGGTCATAGATGAAATAAATTTGATGCAGGTATGTCAATGATGAAATGCCTGATGTAACCGCAGGAATAAAAAAAACCAGCGCAGGGCCGGTTTTCAGTTTTCCACAGGTTGATGCAACCTGGTTATCGCCATTTTAACATTTTTACCTGCCGGATCATTTTGGCGCTTACGCGGCCGTTGTACAGGTGATCAGGTGCATCCTTAATTTTTTCAAGTAGTGGGATGGCAAGATCGAAATCGCGGTTCTTAACGTAAGCAAGGGCGAGATAATATTCAGCCTCCTCCTTCACCTGGGGGGCGGTGGCAGGACTTTTAACCGCTTTCTCAAGCAGCCTGATGGCTGCGGGCGGATCGTTCAGCTGGAGCTGCGACATCGCAGCAAGGAAATCACTCCTGGCATCATTTCCACCGCTTGCGTGAAGGCTGACCACATCCGAATATCGTTTTTCCCTATAGGCTTTTTCCAACTCGCCGGTTCCTCCTTCATTTCTTACCGTACTTACTTCATAGGCCTGGTAGTGAGAAAGGTAAAAGCCATCGGCAGACAGGCTGAAGAAATTATAGACCAGGAAAGCACCCACGAGGAGTACGATGCCTGCGGCGACGGACATACTTACCCTCATCACCTTACGGAACGAAGAGATGCTCCTCACAGGAGTTTGAAGCTCCTTCATCATCTCCTGGTGGATCCCCGAGACCTTCTCCTTCAGGCCGTATTGGATCACAGCCTCCCGGGCGAGTTGAAGATCTTCGAGCTGCTGGCGCAGTCCCGGGTCTGCGGTGATCTTTTCTTCGAGTATTTTCTTTTCCGCCGGATCCAGCTCATTATCCAGGTATCTCACGAGAAGATCATCATTATTATCAGGAGTAGAATTATCCATTCAAAATACTTTTTAAGGCTTGTTTGAGAGGCGGATCACTATTAATAAGCTTTTCCAGTTGTTTGATGCATTTATATTTCTTATTGCGGACCACCTGTTCATTCTCGTAATGCATTTGCTCGAGGATCTCGCGCATCGACAGTTCTTCAAAATAGAATAGCAGGAGGATCTTTTTGCAGCTCTCACCCAGCTGTTCAACCAGGGCCATTATTTCTTTCCCCGATTCCCTGCCGGCCATCATCGCCCCCGGGTCATCGGCCACACGATCCTGCATTCGCTCATACTTTTCTTCCCTTACCATTGCCCTCCCTCTTCTTTTCAGCTCGTTCAGCCAGTGATGGCGGTTCATCGAAAAAAGGAAGGTCCTGATGGATGACTCTCCACGGAACCTGTTCTTTCTCACCAGGTCTATGAAGGAGATCATTACCTCCTGGAAGATATCTTCCGCATCCTGTTCCGAGCCGTTATTGTTCATCACATACCAGCTCAGGCTCTCATAATGATCCCTGTACAGGCTGCGGATGGCCTGGTCGGTGGTTCGGTCCGATTTCAGGGACTCGATCAGGTCCGCGTCGGCCTGGTTTCGGGGGGCCTCCATATTATATCGTAAATTTGTAAATCAGGAAGACAGATTGTAACCCAAACTAAATAAAAATTTAACAGAAAGGGTAAGGACCAAATGGATGCGCATAATTATTTTGAAATCTTCGAGATACCCGTTACCCTTAAACCAGATAACCAGGCCCTTCGGGCGAAGTTCCTGGAACTCAGTCGAAAATACCACCCGGATTTTTATATGCGGTCGGACCCGGAGGCACAGGAGGAAGCGCTCAAGCGCTCAGCCCTGCTGAACAGTGCCTGGAAAACCTTCCAGGATCCCGATAGCACGATACGTTATGTACTGATCTCCAAAGGCCTGATGGAAGACGAGGAAAAATATGAGCTGCCCCCGGATTTTTTGATGGAGGTGCTGGAGATTAATGAAGAGGTTATGGATTCGGCAGGTGATAATGCTGATCTCAAAACCCGGATCGATCGTTTGCAAAATGAAATTTATGCCCCTGTACAGAACATTATCGAAAATTATTCGGAAGCTCTTCACACGGAAAAAGAGCTGTTGCAGGTGAAGGATTATTACTACAAGAAACGATACCTTGACCGCATCCGCAGGGAATTGAATGCGACCGGTGCCGAAACCTGATCTTCTCCGGGCATAGGTTATTTCATCCCCTTAAAATGATCCATAAGCCTGAGGCGGATCTTTTGTAAGCTCGCCTGTACTCTTCGCATATTCACCCTCCCTTTGTCGGAAAGGGTAAAGGAACTATTTGTTGCAATGCATTCAAGCGCCGTATAGATCCTGCCAAGTTCCTGCACAATTTCTTTTTGAAATTCCGAGAAACCATATGAATAGGGATCTTCACCGGATTCCGGTTTGATAGATTTTGGGTCCATAATTTGAGTTGTTTTAATTCGACCCAGAATCGGATGAGATCGGCCTTGAAGTCCGAAGATTTTAATCTAACAAGTGGAAGATGTATAAATATACTTCATTTATCAACGCAAGGCAAATAATCCTTTCAAGCCTTACCTTTGCAAGCCGCTGCCCTGGTGGCGGAACTGGTAGAC
>CAMLEM010000373.1 GCA_946479005.1 uncultured Chitinophagaceae bacterium
GCCCCTCGTCTTCCTCGCTTCTTTCTCAGAGAGCGCCGGCCTGACGAAACGCCAGAATTCCCAAAACACATAAGGAAAAGCGATCACGAATCCGCCGATAAAGGCTACGGTAAAAGAGGCAATGAATTGTCCCGTCATCGTAGTGCTGATGAAGGAGACCGGCGTTTTCCCGAAGCATAATGTTTCCCCCAAACCAATGTTCTTCCCGAGGTTGCAAAAAAATTCGTAGGAAACGAAATCACTGTGCGCCGGGCCCATCACCACCCGGTCGATCACGAAATCTGAATAAATGAACACGCCCACCGCCCCGATCAATATCGCTATAACCGAGCGGATCACGTGCCAGCGCAGGTCTTCCAGGTGATCCACGAACGACATTTCGGCGTTCGGGTTCTTTTTGCGTTTGTTGAAGAAGTCTAGAAGGGCCATCGGCCCGCAAAGATAGGGCTCCGCGACCCTATGTGAAGGCGGTGTTATCTTTGCGCTATGATCGAATGGAAGACCATCGTGTTCTTTGTCCTTACGCTTTTGTTGATGGGTTTTTTCGCGGGGATCGAAATGGCATTCTACAGTGCCAACCGCCTCGGCATTGAAGTGAAGAAAAAACAGGGAGGATCGGCTTCGCAGATCCTTTCCCGCTTTGTGGCCTCACCCGCCCGGTTCCTGGGTACGACCCTGATAGGCTTCACCCTTTTCCTCATTTTTTTTGCGCTGCAGATCCACGCAGTGATGAACCCCGTATGGAATTACCTTGATGTGGGTTCCAATGTTTTACGCCTGGTTGCCGAGATCGCGATCGCCACTTTCGTGGTGCTGATCTTCGCCGAATTCATCCCGCGGGCGCTCTTCCGCGTTCGCAGTACGACCCTGTTGACCAGGCTGGCGGGCGTAACCGATTTCTTTTACCAGATGTTCTACCCCATCGCATCCGCGCTGATCGACCTTTCGGAGTGGATCCTCAAGTATGTTTTCAACGTGCGCCTGGATAAGGAGAAGGAAGCTTTCAAGCGCAGTGATCTCAGGCATCTTTTTCAGCCTGATACCGATGAAGAAAAAATGGAAAGGAATGCACAGCTGATGGAAAATGCACAGGAACTGCCCCGCGTAAAGATCCGGCAATGCCTGGTCCCCCGCAAAGAGATCATAGGGGTGGAGCTCCAATGCACGATCTCCGAAGTGCGCCAGAAATTCGCGGAAACCAAGCTGAGCAAGCTCCTCGTTTATGAGAACAATATCGATCATATCGCCGGGTATGTTCACCAGCTCGATATGTTCAAGAAGCCTGCTTCCCTGCAGGAGGTGCTGCTGCCCATTCCCGCTGTACCTGAGAGTATGAGCGCCACCGACCTGATCAGCAAATTTTCCCGCGAGCGCAAAAGCATCGCCTGGGTAGTGGATGAGTTCGGCGGGACGGCTGGTATCATCACGATGGAAGATGTGCTGGAAGAATTATTCGGCGAGATCCAGGATGAATATGACACTGAGGAGTTCGTGGAAAAACAGATATCCGCCACGGAATTCATTTTCTCAGGCCGGCTGGAGTTGGATTACCTCGAAAAAAAATACGACCTGCAATTCCCCGAAGACGATACGGAAACGCTGTCGGGCTACATTATCAATTACCACGAAACCATTCCCCGGCAGAAAGAACGCATCATCATTGATGACTACGAATTCGACATTATGAATGTCAGTGATACCCGGATAGAGATGGTGAAATTAAAGAAGCTAAAACCCTAGAGCGAGAGGAATTCCCGAACCTTTTGTTCTGCTTCCTCACAGGCCCTATCCAGATCGTCATTGACGATCACGTGGTCGAACTTGTCCTGGAAGCTCAGTTCGTGTTCCGCTTTCAGTATCCTCGCTTCCAGCGTTTCCGGCGTTTCTGTCCCCCGGGCTTCCAACCGCCGTCTCAGTTCCTCAATGGAAGGGGGAAGTATGAAAAGCGATAATGATGTTTCAGGGTAAAGTTCCTGCAGGTCCACACCCCCCACCACATCCACATCGAGCAGGGGGGTCATTCCCGCTTTCCAGATCCGTTCAAGCTCGGATCTCAGCGTTCCGTAATACTTTCCTTCATACACCATTTCCCATTCAACAAATTCACCGTTCGCGATTTTTTTTTCGAATTCCGCAGGGGAGATAAAATAATAATCGACACCGTGGGTCTCGTGCTGGCGCCGGGCGCGCGTTGCAGCCGATATGGAAAAAGACAGATCATTGGGCATCGTTTTCAGCAGGTAGCGCGTCACGGAGGTCTTCCCCGCTCCCGAAGGTGCCGCCACGATGATGATCTTGTTAAGCGGAGCATTCATTGATGCGCGTAAAATTAGGGGAAGCGCTTAACACTTTCTCAAAAGAAGCGAGAGAATGCGCGGGATCCCTTTTTCTCCTTCATCAAAGTATTCACGCAAAGCCGCAAGCTGCAGCCCGCACTGCGCTGCCGTAACAGTATAATCTGAAATATGGTGGGTGTAAGATTCCACCAGCTGCGGTCCTTCCGGTGTTTCAAATTTCGCCTGAGATCCGCTGTATTGTTTAAAGGGATGAAGTTCGCCGATATAGACCCCGCCCCCATTGTTCAAAACAGCGGCTGTTTTCTGAAAAACATCACTTAGATCAGGAAGATGTTCGAGCACGAGACTGAAGATGACCAGGTCGAACTTACCGGAACTGAAGTTCCACTCCTCCCTGATATCAGCCTGGAAAAACTGTACGGTCTCGGGAAGATCTTTTGACCTGGCCATGGAAAGCATTCCTTCGGAGAGGTCAACCGCAACGATATTTTTTGCTTTCCCCGCAAGCCACTCCGTATTTTTCCCGGTACCGCAGCCGATCTCCAATACGGATTCAAAATGCAGACCGGCAAGCGATTCTCTCAGGGAAATCCCTTCCAGGTCGCGGGTCCGGTTTACATTGCTGTCATATTGCGGTGACCATTGATCGTATGCGTC
>CAMLEM010000374.1 GCA_946479005.1 uncultured Chitinophagaceae bacterium
TAGCATCGTGAAATGAAATACTCCCTTCGCATCAATGGGTGAGGAGAACCGTTGTTTCCTGCCGTTGATATCGTAAAGCCAGTAGCTGATCTCTTTTTCCGACCGTTGTGGAGAATATCCTTTCACACGTCCCGAAAGAAAAGTACTGTCTTGCCGGTTGAACCTTCCCTGGCTGAGGGAGATGCAGGGGAACAGGACTACCCATAAGATCGCTACCAACCTCAGCATTTCTGGTCTTATTGCGCAAAAAACTTGTGGAAATAGGGGATGGTCTCGATCCCCTTATAATAATTCTCCAAATTGAACTTCTCATTCGGCGAGTGCAGGTTATCGTTATCGAGGCCAAAACCCATAAATACGATCTTGATCCCCAGTTCCCTCTCCAGTATGGAACAGATGGGAATGCTTCCACCACCGCGCACGGGAATGGGTTCTTTCCCGAAAGTTTCTTTCACCGCTGCGGCCGCTGCTTTGTATCCCTTGCTGTCAATGGGTGTCATATAGGGCTGGCCACCGTGATGCAGTTCCGCCTTCACGGTAACGGATTTAGGTGCGATGGATTCAAAGTATTTGATCAGCTTCTCCGTGATTTTCTCAGAAGTTTGATTGGGAACCAGGCGGGCCGAGATCTTCGCGAATGCTTTTGAAGGGAGAACTGTTTTCGCGCCTTCACCGGTGTAACCTCCCCAAATGCCATTCACCTCCAGCGTGGGCCGGATCCCGGTACGTTCGTAAGTGGTATAGCCTTTCTCACCCCAGAGTTCGTTCACCCCGAGGTCATTCATATATTCTTTTTCATCGTAGGGCGCGGCATTGAGAAGTTTCCTTTCTTCGGGGGTGGCCGTAACCACATCGTCATAAAACCCCGGGATGGTGATGTGATTGTTCTCATCGTGGCAACTGGCGATCATCTGCGCCAGGATGGTGATCGGGTTGGCCACAGCCCCTCCATAGGTACCACTGTGCAGGTCGCGGTTGGCGCCGGTTACTTCCACCTGGATATAGCTCAGTCCGCGCATTCCCGTGTCCAGCGAGGGAGTTTCCATACTGAGCAGGGAACTGTCGCTTATGAGGATCACATCCGCTTTCAGCAGGGCTTTATTCTTTGAAACAAAAGCTTCCAGGTTGGGCGATCCCACTTCTTCTTCCCCTTCGATGAGGAACTTGATATTGGTGGTCATCGAATTCGTCTTTGACAGGATCTCCAGCGCTTTTACGTGCATGTAAAACTGTCCCTTGTCGTCGGCCGATCCGCGCGCGAAGATCTTCCCGTCCTTGATCACCGGTTCAAAGGGAGGACTGGTCCAGAGGTCCAGCGGTTCGGGCGGCTGTACATCATAATGTCCATAAACCAGTACAGTGGGTTTGGAAGGATCGATGATCTTTTCGCCGTAAACGACCGGGTGACCGGCAGTGGGCATCACTTCCGCTTTGTCACAACCCGCCTCCAGCAAGCTTTTCTTCACGGCTTCCGCGCATTTCTGCATATCCGCCTTGTGTTCGCTTTTGGCGCTTACTGAAGGGATGCGGAGCAGGTCGAGCATTTCATTTAAAAACCGGTCCTTGTTCTTCTCCTGGTATTCTTTCCATTGTTGTGACATATTGATCGTTTTTGGGACAACGAAAATAAGAAGAATACGGTAAGCGCTTTTTCAGCTTTTTTTCTTGTTGAAGCGGCTGGTGGCGTGGTTAGTGCTTTCGCGGGAACCGCTGGTCACGGCCTTGATGACGGAATCCTTGCCAAACCTTTCCTTGATCTCATCCACCGCCTTGTAAAGGCCCAGTTTTTCCAGGTTGTTTTCAAAAAGGCTCATCTGCATCGTGAATGGAATGAACTGGCTGAACCGGACTCCCAGGAGCCTGACCTTACGGCCTTTCTGGTAGCTTTTGTCGAACAGGTCCTTCACTTTTGCGATAAGCACATCATCAAGCGCTGTGTAATCAATGGTCTCCTGTCGCGATGTGGTTTCAAAATCGCTGTAGCGGATTTTTACGGTGATGCACCCGGTGAGTTTTTCATCTTCTCTTAAAGCCTGTGCGGTTTTTTCGGTAAGGCGAACCAGTTCTTTATGGAGGAAGGGGATCTCATCGTGATCCCGGTCGAAGGTGTTTTCGTGGCTCATACTTTTCTGTTCCCAGTCGGTAGCGATCGCCACTGATCCAATGCCCTGTGATTTCTGCCAGAGCTCTTTCCCCCATTTACCGATATATCTTTCCAGGATCTCTACGGGCGTTCTGGCAATGTCCTCAATGGTGTAGATCCCATAGCTTTTCAGCAACATCTCTGTTTGCTTTCCCACTCCATTGATCTTTTCGATCGGGAGGGGCCAGAGAAATTCTTTTTCCTTTCCGTGGGGGATCTCCAAAAAACCATTGGGCTTGGCCTCGTTGGTGGCCATCTTGCTGATGAAGCGGGCGGAGGAAAGCCCGCAGGAGATGGGAAGCCTGGTTTCTTTGGTGATCAGTTTCCGGAGGTCCTGGGCGTACTGGCTGACGCCAAAGAACCTCTCCATCCCGGTAAGGTCTATATAGAATTCATCAATGGAGGCTTTTTCAAATAAAGGCACTTTTGAAGCGATGATCTCTGTTACCCAGCGGGAGTAGCGGCTGTAGTCGTGCCTGCTGCTGCTGGTGATCACTGCTTCCGGGCAGAGTTGCATCGCCTTTTTCATCGGCATCGCCGAATGAATGCCGAATTTCCTGGCCTCATAGCTACAGGCCGCTACCACGCCGCGTTCGTATCCACCCACAAGTACAGGTTTTCCTTTCAGTGAAGGATCATTGAGGATCTCCACGGATACGAAGAAGGAGTCGAGGTCGAAATGGGCGATATGGTGTTTCGTTTCCTGCAATCCCGCGCGGGTTTTATGCCAAGTACAAGTCAAGCAAACCTTCAGGCAATTCAACGATCACCTGCTTTTTTTTCTG
>CAMLEM010000375.1 GCA_946479005.1 uncultured Chitinophagaceae bacterium
GAGGCGCGCCGCTACTGGCGCGAGATCTCCGGCCTCCCCGACCACCGCATCTACGGCCTGGGCGACAAGGACAACTTCTGGCAGATGGGGGACACGGGGCCGTGCGGGCCCTGTACCGAGATCCACGTGGATTGCCGTTCGGATGAGGAAAGGAAAAAACGGGATGGAAAAACCCTGGTGAACCAGGACGATCCGCAGGTGATCGAGATATGGAACAATGTGTTCATCCAGTTCAATCGTTTGAAGGACGGAAGCCTGGAACAATTACCCGCAAAGCACGTGGACACGGGAATGGGTTTTGAAAGACTGGTGCGGGTGCTCCAGGGAAAACGTAGCAATTACGACACCGATATTTTTTCAGGGATGATCGAAGAGATCGGGAAGATCACCGCTCGTTCCTACGACCGGAGCGATAGCCGGGAAGCCATTGCTTTCCGCGTGCTCGCCGACCATATCCGGGCGATCTCGTTCACCATCGCTGATGGGCAGCTTCCTTCGAATACCGGGGCAGGATACGTGATCCGAAGGATTCTCCGCAGGGCGGTACGTTATTATTTTTCTTATCTCGGTCATAAACAGCCACTGCTCCACCGGCTCGTGCCGGTGCTTGCCGGCCAGTTCAGGAGTGTGTTCCCCGAACTGGAGAAACAAATGGATTTTGTGAGTCGGGTTGTAAAGGAGGAAGAGGAAGGATTCCTGAGAACGCTCGATAAAGGGTTGAGGCGAATGGAAGACATCATAGGGTCTTCAAAGGATAAAAAGATCGGGGGGCGTGAAGCCTTTGAGCTTTATGATACCTATGGATTTCCTTTCGACCTCACACAGCTCATTGCCCAGGAGAATGCATTTACCGTGGATGACAAAGGATTTGAAGAGGAAATGAAACAGCAGAAAGATCGCTCACGTGCAGCCACCCAGGTGGACACCGGCGACTGGGTTGTTCTATCAGAAGGAGATAATGGATTTGTAGGTTATGATCAGCTGGAATCCCGCACCCGGGTGCTAAAGTACAGGAAAGTGAAAGCGAAGGGGTCGGAAGCCTGGCAACTCGTGCTGGAGCAAACACCTTTCTACGCGGAAAGCGGGGGACAGGTAGGGGATACCGGCGAATTATATTTCGATGGCCAACCTGTAGCAGTCATCAATACAAAGAAAGAGAATGATCTCATCATTCATTTTACGGAATCCATCCCGGGAAACCTGGAAGGAGAGGTTACCGCGCGGGTGGACGCAGTGAAAAGAAAGAGTACAGCCCTGCATCATTCGGCCACGCATCTTTTACACGCTGCGCTCAGAAAAGTGCTGGGAACGCACGTAGCGCAAAAAGGTTCACTGGTGAATGAGGAGTATCTCCGGTTTGATTTTTCGCATTTCGCGAAGATGACGGACGCGGAACTGGCAGCTGTGGAGACTATGGTAAATGAAAAGATCCGGGAGAATATCCCGGTTGTGATCAAAGAGATGCAGAAGGAAGAGGCTATGCGATCCGGCGCGATGGCGCTTTTCGGAGAGAAATACGGTGACGTCGTCAGGGTAGTGATCATTGATCCATCCTATTCTGTGGAACTTTGCGGGGGTACCCACGTAGGCGCAACAGGTGAGCTCGGGTTTTTCAGGATCACTTCCGAATCAGCGATCGCTGCGGGTGTGAGGAGAGTGGAAGCGATCTGTGGAAAGCAAGCCGAGAATTTCATCAATGAGCAGCTAAAGATCATTAGTGAGCTGAAAGAGTTGCTGAAGAATCCCAGGGACATAAAAAAAGCGATCGAAAATCTTCAAAGCGGCCTGGCAGAATCAAAAAAGCACCTGGAAGCAATGGAGGCGAGGCAGCTGGTTGGCATTCGCAATGAGCTGCTGCAGAAGGATGAGATCATCAATGGCGTTAATTTCATTGGTGATGTCGTGGAAGTGGGAAATGCGGACGCGCTGAAAAAATTATGCTTCGACCTGAAGAATAACATACGGGATCACGTGGCCGTGCTCTGCGTGAACCTGGGAGGAAAGCCCCACGTGGCGATCGGCATTGCTGAAACCGTGGTAAAGGCGAAGGACCTTGACGCTGGTAAGATCATCAAGGAAAAGATCGCGCCGCTGATCAAGGGAGGGGGCGGAGGACAAAAAACCCTGGCCACCGCATCAGGCCAGGATGCCAGTCAGCTCCAGGCTGCGATAGAATTGGTCAAAACCTTACTCTGATCATTAATCAAATGATGAATGTGATCATTGAAACCGACCGGCTGATACTCCGGGAATTTACTTTGGATGATGCGGCTCTTGTGTATGAACTGAACCAGGATCCCGAGGTCACGCGGTTTACCGGGGACCCGGTAAAAGATGTCGGCCAGGCCAGAGAGATCCTGGAAACGGTCATCCTTCCCCAGTATGCCGCAAATAATTTTGGGAGATGGGCCGTACACACAAAACCGGATCTTAAATTCATTGGTTGGTGCGGATTGAAATTCCGCCCGGAAAGAAATGAGATCGACCTGGGGTATCGTTTCCTGCGAACTGCGTGGGGAAAAGGCTATGCAACAGAGGCTGCATCGGCCTGCCTAAATTATGGATTCAGGAAATTAAATCTCCCGCTGATCGTCGGCCATTCGATGCCCGGCAACACTGCTTCTGTAAAAGTGTTGCAAAACTGTGGAATGCAATATGTTGGCGAGGAGATCATCGACGATCACCCTGCCCTTTCCTATGAAGCACGCAACCCGTTTATCCGCTGAATCGACCAGTTAAAAAAACCTGGCAAACTTAATTTCCGAAATCCTTCGTATTTCCCGGAAACGCGCTATATTTGGAAATACGAAATCAAACGTAGTGTATTAAAATAATGTAAGTATGAAGCAAGCATTCCAGAAATTGACAGCCTTTGTGGTCGCGGGCCTCCTCCTTTCCCCGGCCTTTGCTCAGGATGAAAAGAAGAAA
>CAMLEM010000376.1 GCA_946479005.1 uncultured Chitinophagaceae bacterium
CGCACGCGCGCGTCCGTTACGCCGACTTCTCCTTCGCCAAGCTGGACCTGTCGCGCTTCGACGACGCCGACGCACGCGGCGTGCTCCTGCATCGCGCCTCGGAGGTCGAGACCTCGTGGCGCGGCGCCGACCTCACGGACGTCCGGCGCACCGACCGCGATCAGGCCAAGGCCGAAGACTGGCGCCCTCCTCGCTGAGCTGCCCGTTCAGGCGCGCGCTTCGCGGTGCATCACGCGGCGGGGCGGGGGATGCGGTAACAGCCGCTGTTTTCATTCCATCGCTGCGATCGGGGCCCCGCCGCGCCGCCGGGTCCGGCTGTTTACTGTTTGGCACAAAAATGGCGATACTGCAACAAACCTGTTGCAAGAAATGAGAAAGCTACTTGTTGTTTTTACCCTTTTCTTATTAACCTATCACGCTGAGGCTCAGAACACGGGATCCAGTTACAGGACCGCCCTGGGGGTCAAGGTCTGGGATGGCGCCGGGATCAGCTTCAAGCATTTTCTTACCGGTAATAACGCCCTCGAACTGATCGGTTATTTCTGGGGCCACGGCACAAGGATCACGGGTTTATATGAGATCCACGGACCCATTAAAGGTGCTACCGGTTTGAAATGGTATATCGGGCCGGGTGCGCATATCGGTTTTTACAACGACCATCATCACAATCATAACCATATCCACGACGATCATTACGGGCACGGCCCCGTGATCGGGATCGACGGCGTGATCGGCCTGGATTATAAATTCCGTGGCGCGCCGATCAATATGTCGCTCGACTGGCAGCCATCATTTGAATTGACGCACGGCCACGGCTTCTCGGGAAGCTGGGGTGGACTTGGAATCCGCTATACCTTTTAATATATATCCTCTCTTATTATCAGCAAGACGAGGTCGCAGTAATGCGACCTCTTTCTTATTGTGAGTACAGCGTTTTTCCCGGGGTTTTCTCCTTTGTTATTTCGGATTATTTCCTCCACCTTTGTCTCCATTAAATCCGATATATCTTAAATGGGACTTTTCAACTGGTTTACACAGGAGATCGCGATCGACCTCGGCACGGCAAACACCCTCATCATCCATAACGACGAAGTAGTAGTGAATGAGCCAAGTATTGTGGCTTTGAATCGCAATAACCCCAAGGAAGTTCTTGCAGTGGGAAAGAAAGCGTTGATGATGCACGAGAAAACACACGAAAGCATCCGCACGGTCAGGCCATTGAAAGATGGAGTGATCGCCGACTTCAATGCGGCCGAGCTGATGATCCGCGAGCTCATTAAACTGGTCTATCCCAAAAAACCCTTGTTTCCCCCCAGCTGGAGAATGATGATCTGCATTCCTTCTTCCATCACGGAAGTGGAGAAAAGAGCCGTGCGCGACAGTGCAGAGCAGGCCGGCGCCAAAGAAGTGTATCTCATCCACGAACCAATGGCAGCTGCCCTGGGTATCGGTATCGATGTGGAAGAGCCGGTGGGAAATATGATCATTGATATCGGTGGAGGTACAACCGGTATCACCGTCATCGCGCTCGCGGGGATCGTTTGCGACCAGAGTATCCGGATCGCGGGAGATGAATTCACAGCCGATATTATGGAAGCGCTTCGCCGTTATCATAGCCTGCTCATTGGAGAAAGGACCGCCGAACAGATCAAGATCCAGGTAGGCGCCGCGATGAAGGAGATCGATAACCCGCCCGATGATTTCCCTGTGAACGGAAGGGACCTCGTTACCGGTATTCCCAAGCAGATAATGGTGAGCTACCAGGAGATCGCCGAAGCACTGGATAAAAGCATATTCAAGATCGAAGAGGCCATACTCAAGGCGCTCGAACAAACCCCTCCGGAGCTGGCCGCGGATATTTACCGTAGAGGATTATACATCACCGGCGGCGGCGCTCTCTTAAGAGGCCTCGATAAAAGATTAAGCAACAAGATCAAGCTGCCGGTACACGTGGCGGATGATCCGCTCAAAAGTGTGGTTCGTGGTACAGGAATTGCGTTGAAGAATTACGACAGGTACCCCTTCGTGATGAGATAAGCCGCCGATGCGTAATATATTTCTGTTCATTCGCAGGTATTTCACTTTCTTCATATTCCTCGCCTTACAGGCAGTGGCACTCTGGTTTTTGTTCAACTACAACCGGTTTCACCGCGCCAAGTTCCTGGGCATCGCCAACGAGTTCACCGGCACCATCAACACGCAGTATAATTTTTTCGAGGATTATTTCATCCTGAAAGAAGAGAACCGGAGCGTTCACCGGATGAACGATTCCCTGCTGAATCTCCTGGATGAGAATTTTATGGTGCGCGATACCACCGTAACAGGGATCCAGGATTCCCTTCCCTACGATACGCTGGGGCATTACCGCCGCTACCTTTCCAGGCCCGCCACCGTGGTATATAATACGGTGAATGCGGAAAAGAATTACATCCAGCTGAACCGCGGTTCCAACCACGGGATCAGGGATAATATGGCGGTGATCAGTTCCAGCGGCCACGTGGTAGGCGTGGTGGTGAATGTGAGCCCGAACTTCTCCCAGGTGATGAGCCTTCTCCACGTGCAGAATACCGTGAGCGCGGCCCTGAAGAAGACGGGGGAGATCGGTACGGTGGAGTGGGATGGCCTGCATCCCCGTTTCCTGGTGATGCGACGGATTCCCCGCACCGTGGATGTGAAGAAAGGCGATACCGTGCTCACCAGCCCCGTTTCCTTCAATTACCCCCCGAATTATATGATCGGGACCATTGAAGGCACCGATGTGGACGCCACCACCGGGATGTACATCCTGAAAGTACGCACGGCCGCCAATTTCTATAATCTCCAGCAGGTCCACGTGATCGAGAACGTGGAGCGGGATGAGCAGGTCCAGCTTTATAATGAGACCCGTAAAAAGATCGAAGACGTAAAAAGAAGCCCCCGTTGAGCGAA
>CAMLEM010000377.1 GCA_946479005.1 uncultured Chitinophagaceae bacterium
CGTGGGAAGGGGAGAGATGATCCAGGGTTTTGATGAGGCGATGACGTTAATGAAGAAAGGAACCAGGGCAAGGATCTACATTCCCTCGATGCTTGGATATAAAGACAGGCCCGGAACGCCGGCGATCAAACCCTACGAGATCCTGATCTTCGAGATCGAAGTTCTCGATGTTCAGAATTCAGCGCCTGCAGTTCCGCCACCAGGAAAATAAAGGCCGCTGACAAAAAATTGACACGCATCAAAGAAATGGATACGTGTCATATTGAATTAGTTATTAATTTGCACCTGTTCCGTTCGCGGAACAGGTTTTTATTTTTTTTGATAGGCCCCGTTTTTAGTCCAGGTTCTGTTTCAAAGCCATTTCGCACCCAGAAAACAACCGTTCCCCATACTTTTTGCCTTGCCTAATAATTGATCCGCTTTAGTGAAAACGACCTGAGGTCATAGAATAATGTCTTCTTGTAAAAAAAGCCCCGCTATCGGCGGGGTTTTTTTGTTATCCTGTCATTGCCGAATAAATTTTTACCGCCTCGACCGCTTCTTTCACATCGTGCACGCGAAGGATCATCGCACCCTTCATCAGCCCTATGGTGTTCAACACCGTGGTGCCATTCAAGGTTTCCTCCGTTGGTACGCCCAGCAGCTTCGATAGGGTGGATTTCCTTGAAACTCCTAACAGGATAGGTGCGCTGATCATTTGAAACACCGGCAGATCTTTCAGCAATTGCAGGTTATGCAGTGCTGTTTTTCCAAATCCAAAGCCGGGATCTAAAATGACATCGTGGATACCTTCCCGTTTCAACTCGCCGCTTTTCGCGATGAAGAAATCAAGCACTTCCCGTGTCACGTTCTCATACCCGGGGTTATTTTGCATCGTTTGCGGTTCGCCCTTCATATGCATCAGGACATATGGTACATTGAGCTTTGCGACAGTTGGCCAAAGATCTTTATCGATGCTCCCGGCGCTGATATCATTGACGATCCCTGCCCCGGCAGCAACGGCTTCCCTGGCCACAGTTGAATAGAAGGTATCCACCGATATAAAAGCTTCGGGAAAATTCCTGGAGATCTCCGAGATGGCCGGGATCACTCTTTTTTCCTCTTCCCCTGCACTGATCCGCCCGCTTCCCGGCCGGCTACTTTGACCACCGAGGTCGAGGATGGTTGCGCCTTCGTTCAGCATTTTTTCCGTAGTACGCAATAGTTCCTCACCCGCCTGCGTTCGGCTCCTTTCATAAAAGGAGTCCGGGGTCAGGTTGATGATACCCATTACGATCGGCTTGTCGATCACCAGCAGCCTGCCATTACAGTTAAGGGTAAACATTAGTCTTAGTTCGCTATTTTTGAACTAAAGATAGTTTAGATGCCTGCAACAACTATGAAAACATCCTCGGAATACGACAAGGTGATCGGCCAGTGCAAGGATATTTTCATCCGGAAGACCCGTGACTATGGAACCGCCTGGCGCGTGCTGAGGGTCATTTCCATCGTTGACCAGATTTTCATCAAGGCACAGCGCATTCGCACGATCCAGGAAAAAGGAAAGCAAAAGATCGCCGACGATGCCCGGGGTGAGTTCAAAGGGATCATCAATTATGCCGTCATCGGACTTATCCAGTTGAAACTGGATGCCGGCGCTCCCGAGGAACTGGATGCCGCCACTGTCAGCCGGATGTACGATGAGGAGATCAGGATTGCAAAGCAACTGATGGAAGACAAGAACCACGATTACGGCGAAGCCTGGAGAAGCATGAGCCAGGAAAGTTTTGTGGATCTCGTTCTGATGAAGCTGCAACGCATACGGCAGATCCTGCAAAATGAAGGAAAGACAGAGGTGAGTGAAGGCATAGATGCCAATTATCTCGACATAATCAACTATGCCGTTTTCGCACTAATTCTGATGTAGAATGAAAACCGCCTTGTTCATAACCCGGGTCATTGTGGGGCTGCTGTTTATTTTTTCCGGCCTGGTGAAAGCCAATGACCCCCTTGGATTGAGCTACAAAATGCAGGAGTTCTTTGAACTCTGGCATATGTCGCAGTTCAACCATTTGACGCTGGCAATGTCCGTTGTGATGAATGCCCTGGAGATCATTGCCGGTGTGGCGCTGATCATAGGGTGGAGGATCCGCTTCTTCAGCTGGCTGCTCCTGTTAATGATCCTGTTCTTTACTTTTTTAACTGGTTATGCCTACCTGTCGGGAAAATTCAAGAACTGTGGGTGTTTCGGGGATTGTCTCCCGATCACGCCCCACGCCTCCTTCCTCAAGGATGTTGCACTCCTTGTAATGATCGGGTTCATTTTCGGGAAAAGACACCTCATCAGGCCACTATTCGGCGAGCGGGCCAGCCTCTGGATAATGGCGCTCACCGGTGTTTTCAGTTTCGGCTTACAGTGGTACACACTCACCCGCTTACCGATCGTGGATTGTCTTCCTTTTAAAAAAGGAAATAATATCCAGGAAAAAATGAAACCACCTCCCGGTTCGGTTCCCGACAGCTTTGCGATCCGGTTCATATATGAGAAAGGGGGAAAGAATTATGAATTTGCGGCCACCGAATTACCTGCCGATCTTGATACCTATAAATTCGTTGAAAGGGTTGACAAACTGGTAAGGAAGGGGAATGCCGAACCTCCGATCAAGGGATTCAATCTGACCGGCCCGGGCGGCACCGATTCGGTACAGTCCATCCTCCAGTTGCCGTATGCCCTGTTGCTGTTTTGCGAAGAACTTTCTTCTCCGCCAGGCAGCTGGAAGGAAGATTTTGAAGCGATCTACCAGCTCGCGAAACAGAAGAATGTACCGGCCTGGCTGGTGACCACCCAGCCTGCCACCGTACCCGCAGCGATCAGCGGCACTTCATTTAGGGACATTCCCATTTTTTCAAGCGATTATACGGCGATCCGGACAGCCGCGCGTACCAATC